>JAYEHL010000101.1:0-2853 GCA_034659515.1 Chloroflexota bacterium
ATGTCGACGCGCACTATCGATACCCATCGATACAACATAAGGAACAAGCTGGGGCTCAAAGGGAGACAGTTCAATCTCAGAACCTACCTCCTGTCCTTCGAACAATAGATCTCCCTAAATAATACTTGGCTATTTCTAAGTGTTCTGTAATAATTTTTGCAGCATTTATAACGTTGCAATTCTGTGTTTTTCTGTCATACTCGTATTAAAATATTAGTATTAGTCAAAATTACGACACAGTTATATAAACAGTTATGGTGGCGCACGTGAGAGTGCCTGTTCGGTAGGTGCAATCAGCCTTCGCCTCGATTCATCGAAGGGCGAGCCGCTCGATCTGGATGAATTGAAGAGGGCTTTAAGTCACCGATATATGTCTGATACAGAGGAGGTTGAAATGGGCAAAAAATACGATGCCATTATAATCGGGGCGGGCCCTGGAGGCGTTACTTGCGCTGCTCTACTGGCAAAAAGGGGCCTTCATGTCCTAGTGCTGGACAAGAACGAGCGCGTCGGCGGCAAGCAGATGACGGCTTCAATCAAAGGATACAAGGGCGAGCTGTGGCCCACAGGCGGGATGCCTATGAACGGCGGCTCTTGGATCGAGGCTTTTCGGGCGCTCGGAATAGAGTCCAAGTTCAGGGTCTCCATAAAGGATATGAGCAATCTGTACCGGCGTTCGGGTGGCGAGTGGTTGCGCACGGTCACCCATATGGACCCTTATGAGTTGCCGGATCCCAACATCTTGTTCGACCAATGGGAATTGAATGCCAAGGAACGTGAGTCTGCCCTGCAGATACTGACCGAGATTGCATTGATGCCTCCGGACGAGATCAATTCCCTCGATGATACAACCGTTCGGGAGTATCTTGAGCGGTACGAGGTGATGCCACGTAGGTTCTATGGATATTTTGCTATGCTTACTCACGCATTCAACGTGGGCCTGATAGACCTGGTGCCGATGTCGGAGGTGGTCAAGACTTTCCAGCGCCTCATGGGTCAGCCGTTGGGTTATCCTATCGGCGGCTATGGCCGTATGTCCGAGGATATTGCCCAAGTCATAAAGGATTGTGGCAGCGAGATCAAGACCGGAACCAGAGTCGAGAAGATCATAATAGAAGACGGCCAAGCGACCGGTGTGATCACCAGGGACGCTGTCTTCAGGGCTCCGATCATCGTGAGCAACGCCGGTATACAACCAACGGTGCTCAAACTCGTCGACGAGCAGCATTTCGACAAGAGCTATATCAGCTATGTAAAGAGTCTGCTGCCCAGCAATGGGTTCACCGGCTGTCACTATGTTCTTAGTAAGCCTGTACTTGAATATGGCCTGTACCAGATCTGGTCCGATGACGCCTGGTGGGATATGGACCGCCAGGACCAGGTCAAGGAAGGCCATATGCCGGCAGACCTAGTAATGACCGTACTGGTACCGACCAACTATGATCCTGAAATGGGGCCGCCAGGCAAGCAGCTTTTGGTCTTCGGTACTCCGTGCTCGCCTAATCCTGCGGACGAGACGATAGAAGCGCTCTGGAAGAAAACGGACCAGCAGATGGCTGAGATGTTCCCTGAAATAGTGCCGTTTATCGAGTCCAAGGGCCCGTATTCAGGCCCGGCCCAGGTGGCGGCTGCAAGCCGCGACCAAGTTCTACCAGCGCAAGGGGGTGAAGCCTGCGGACTATGTGTGACAATAGGCCAGTGTGGTAAATACAAACCATCGGCCAAATCCCCTATAACCGGCCTATTCTACGTCGGCTTCGACGCAGGTAGTACTGCATTCATGGGTTCGCAGCAAGCGGTCGACTCTGGTTTGAGAGTAGCACCATTGGTGCATCACTATTATCTGGAAAAGAGGCAGTCGTCCTTGGGTTAAAGGTATCATCTTAAGAGCGGATTTTTCGAATTTGCAGGAAACTATAAATGGATCGAAGCATAATTATAGGAGGTTTTTATGTTAACCAAATACGATGAGTACAATTGCCACCAGATCATGGATACCATGGACCACATACTCTACAGCGACCGCGCATTTACGGAAAAGTACTGGATGAACGTTCACGACAAAACGGGTGAGATAGTCATGGCCACCGGCTTCGGCTACTACCCCAACCGCAATGTCATGGACGGCTTCGGCTGTGTCAACATCAGCAACAAGGCCCAATACAACATGAGGCTCTCCCGCGAGCTCAGGCCCAAGACCGACGAGTTGGTAGTTGGTCCGCTCTCATGGGAAGTGGTGGAACCGCTGAAGAGGATACACGTTGCCTTGGACAAGAACGAGTACGGCATCAGCTACGACCTGGAGTTTATCGGCAGGATGTCGGCTCATGAGGAGATACCCCAGGTGCGCCGCGACAAGGGGCGTACCTTCATGAACACATGCCGCATGTCACAGCTGGGCACCGCGAAGGGATGGATCAAGGTAGATGGAAAGAAATACGACGTCGATGAAGACTCATGGCGCGCCCAGAGGGATCACTCGTGGGGCATCCGCATGGGCGTGGGCGCGCCGGAGCAGGGTGTGCAATCGCCGGATATCTCCTTCTTCTTCAACCTGATGATCAACTGGCTCACAGCTCAGTTCAAGGACTGGGGCGTCATGTACTACCTTATCGAAAAGTCGGATGGCACTGTGGAATATCTCTCCGGCGCGGTGACCTATGGCTTCGGGAAAAATAAGGAGGAAGTGCCAATCGTAAAAGTGGACCATGACTTTAAGTACCATCCCGGCAGCGCCAGGATGAAATCAGGCAGTGTTGTTCTGCATACCGCCGACGGCAAGAAGAAAGAGATATCAATGAAACAGCTGACTACTATGAGACTGCTGAAAAAGGTTGTATCCAGCCATATCCT
>JAYEHL010000102.1:0-2822 GCA_034659515.1 Chloroflexota bacterium
AATCGACCGAGAAAGTGTCTGGGATTCAGAACTCCCTTGGAAGCAGCTGCTTCATCTGTTGCACTTCGATGTTGAATATTCACAACAAAAAATCAGCCCTGGAACGGTAAATTCCGGAGCTGATCGCTTAAATCTCCATCGTTCAGACGTTTACTTTGTCGTCTTCGCCGGCTGTAGCGCGTGCGTCACCACCTTGCCGTCGTCGGCGTCAATCACTACCGTGTCGCCCGGCCCGAACTCGCCGCGCAGCAGTTGCTCGGAGAGCGGGTCCTCAACGAGGTCCTGAATCACACGGCGCAGCGGGCGCGCCCCGAAGACGGGGTCGTATCCCTTCTCGCCGAGCAGATTTCTGGCCTCATCGGTGGTCTCAAGCTTGACGGATTTGTCCGCCAGCTCCTTCTGTACATCCTTCAGCATCAGGTCGACGATTTGATTGATATGCTCCTTGGTCAGGGAGTGGAACACTATACTTCCATCGATACGGTTGAGGAACTCGGGGCGGAAGAATCGTTTCATCTCCTCCAGCACCTTGTCCTTCATGCGCTGGTATGCCTGTTCCTGCGATTTTGCTTCTTCGGACTTGACGGCGAAGCCCATGGTGGAGTCACGCTTTATAAGCTCTGCGCCGATGTTGCTGGTCATAACGATGATCGTATTGCGGAAATCCACGCGCCTTCCTTTGGCGTCGGTGAGATGTCCGTCGTCGAATATCTGAAGCAATATGTTGAACACATCCGGGTGCGCCTTCTCGATCTCGTCGAGCAGTATCGCCGAGTATCCCTTGCGCCTGACGGCCTCGGTCAGCTGCCCGCCCTCTTCGTATCCGATGTACCCCGGAGGCGCTCCGGTCAGACGGGCGACGGCGTGTTTCTCCATGAATTCGGACATGTCGAGCCTGATGAGCGCGTCCTGGCTGCCGAACATGAACTCCGCCAGCACCCGTACGAGCTCGGTCTTACCCACGCCGGTCGGGCCGAGGAATACGAAGCTGCCGATGGGGCGTCTCGGATCCTTGAGGCCGGCGCGCGCGCGGCGCACGGCCTTGGCTATAGTAGTGATCGCCTCGTCCTGGCCGACGATGCGCTGGTGCATCACTTCTTCCATCTGCAGCAGCCTTGTGGTCTCGTCCTTGGCCATCCGCGTCACCGGTATGCCTGTCCACATGCAGACTACCTCCGCGATGTCGTCCTCCGTGACTATGGGCCTGGCGGACTCCTGCTCTTCCTCCCACTGGCTCTCTATCTCCCCGATCTTCTCGGAGAGTTCGATCTCGTGGCTGCGAATCTCAGCGGCGCGCTCATACTGCTGCGCCGCGATCGCGGATTCCTTATCCTGGCGTATCGAATCCAGGTCCTGCATAGTATCCTTCAGGTCCGAAGGCGTGTTGAAATTCCTGATCCTCACCCTCGATGACGCTTCATCGATGAGGTCTATGGCCTTATCGGGAAGGTGGCGATCCGGTATGTATCTTGTCGCCAGTGTCGCCGCGGCGTGGAGAGCCTCCTCGCTGATGTTTAATTGATGATGATCTTCATATCGGCCCTTGATGCCCTGTAGTATCAGGATCATCTCATCAACCGTCGGCTCCTGTACCGTCACGGGCTGGAATCTGCGTTCGAGGGCGGCGTCCTTCTCCAGGTGCTTGCGATAATCGTCGGCCGTTGTAGCCCCGATGCACTGCAGCTCGCCGCGCGCCAGCGGGGGCTTGAGGATGCTCGACGCATCGACGGCCCCTTCCGCCGCTCCGGCGCCGACTATGGTGTGTATCTCGTCTATGAACAACGTGCAGTTGCCGGATGTCTTTACCTCTTCGATCACCTTCTTGAGGCGCTCCTCGAACTCGCCGCGGTACTTGGTTCCCGCGACCAGCGAGCCGATATCGAGCGCCAGCAGCCGGCGGTCGCGCAGGGTGGCCGGCACTTCGTTGTTCGCTATACGGTGGGCCAGCCCCTCCACGATGGCGGTCTTCCCGACGCCGGGCTCGCCGATGAGGCAGGGATTGTTCTTGGTACGCCTGCTTAATATCTGGATGACCCGCTCGATCTCATTGTCACGCCCGACGATCGGGTCCAGCTTGTCGGCGCGGGCTGCTGCCGTCAGGTCCACGCTGAGCTGGTCAAGGGTCGGGGTCCTCGTCGCGGGGCGAATGCCGGCTTGCGCCTGCTGCGGCATGTTCTGGCTGAGAAGACGCACCGTTTCGGCGCGGACCTTTTCCAGTGTAACTCCCAGGTTTTCGAGTACGCTGGCAGCCATGCCCTCCCCCTCGCGCAGAAGGCCGAGCATGAGGTGTTCCGTGCCGATGTAGTTGTGATGCAGTCGCCTGGCTTCATCAACAGCAAGCTCAATTACACGCTTGGCTCTCGGTGTGAGCCCGATCTCGCCTGAAGTCGCTCTTTTACCTTTGCCCATCGATGATTCAACTGCCTGGCGTATGGTATCTAGCTCTATGTTTAAGTTGGTCAGAACTTTAGCAGCTACGCCATCCCCCTCTTTTACGAGTCCAAGCAGTATGTGCTCCGTGCCGATATAATTGTGATTGAATCGTTGTGCTTCCTCTTGCGAGAGGGTGAGAACCTTGCGCGCTCTCTCTGTAAATTTTTCGAATCTACTAGACATCTCTCCCTCCAGATAAATATGAGAGTACAACATTCATTATGTTTACATTCTATCATATTTGTGACTAAAAAGAAAGATAACTCTCTTCCAATGGAAAATGAGCCTGGAGGAGGCGTCGGTTTCCAAAGGGAGATGAGCCTGAAGGAGAGAGGCATCCCGTTTATGATTGGGCCATGCGACTGATCATGAGCGATGACAACGTAAAA
>JAYEHL010000103.1:0-2820 GCA_034659515.1 Chloroflexota bacterium
TAGAAGCAATTGGCGAGTGTTTTGCCCGAGTCGAAGCTGACGACTTTCCGGCTCATCAGAAGATCATCTTGAAACAACGGGGAGGAGCGCTTCCCCGAGCAATTTCAAGACGGAGGTGTGGACCATGGATAGCGTTCACGGGCGCATACAAAACTTGGGGGAGTAAGTAACGAAAACCACAGATTTCACGGATTGACACAGATTTCAAGCTAAAAAATCAGTGAAAATCGGTGTTATCCGTGGTTAAATGGACAAGAGCGGTAAAGTCCCCCAAGTAGTAAATACGCCCGCCTTTTTCAGTGGTGTCATCAACAACTTGGGATCAGTAAGCGCCGCGGCCGGAGATTACGGCGATCACCGTGCGCGCTAGAATGACGATATCCTCCCATAGTGAGTAATCTCGAATATAATTCACCTCGAGCTGCACACGCTTATCAAAGCTGAGATTCGCACGACCATTGACCTGCATCGGCCCGGTCAATCCCGGTTTAACTGCCAGCCGCTGGCGATGCCAATCATCGTAAAGACGGACGACGCGCATCTCTTCCGGCCTTGGCCCGACCAAGCTCATCTCTCCCTCAAGCACATTCCAAAGCTGTGGTAGTTCGTCCAGACTGGTACGCCTGAGGAAGCGTCCCACACGCGTTACACGGGGATCGTCCTCAAGCTTGAAAGCTGGCGACGGAAGATCTTCAAGATCGACCAACTCGGGCAGCATCTCCTCGGCACCCTCCACCATCGTGCGCAGCTTAACCATACGAAAGGGTTGTCCGTTCTGCCCTGCGCGCTCCTGGACGAAGAAAACCTGACCTGGCGAGTCCAACTTGATCGCTACAGTCGATGCGACCATCAGCGGGGCCGAGACGATCAACCCGAGCAGGCTACCCACGATATCTATTGTACGCTTAACAGCTCGGCGCCACCCAGCGATGGGAGCTTGACGTGCGCCTTTCTCTCGAGAGAAACGCAGGAATCCCGCAGTCAAGCCGGTACCCAACGCCAGCGCTCGCACAAACAGAAGGGGAAAAGTCACCGCGGCCACAGGCGAGTCACAACGGAACACACGGAACAGAAAGGGAACCGCGGTGAGACAAAATAGCATCGCTACGACCAGGGCACCCCAGCGGGCCGGGATCCAAAACGGAGCCATTAGGAGCAGGGGGATCAGCATCCCTACCAGCCCAATCTGGAACTTGAGTACCTGGGGGGTGTGCGAATCTTGCACAGCGCGCTCGGGGTGCCAGCGCAGAAGCAGTGCCTTCCAATAACCGATATCAAATTTGCGCCGCCAATACTCCCATAGGGTGGCGTCGTGATAGTGGTAGACGACTGCATCAGGCACAAAGACCATCCGATACCCTTTTCGCGCCAGCCGGAAGGAAAACTCCTGATCCTCCACTGAGGCCGTCGGAAAGCTACTGTCGAAGCCTCCGTTGGTCAGAAAGATATCTCGACGGTAGGCGGCCGAATAGGTGTCCACGAAGTCTATCCGATCCTGCCCGGCCATCCGGACGTACTTTCCCTCATACTCCAACTGGACAAAGCGAGCCATCAAACCTGTCTGTCGCGTCCGGTATGTTCCTTTCGCCCCCACCACCTCAGGGTCGAGAAACGGCTCCATCATTCGCTCGATCCAGTCTGGGGCCGGGGCGCAATCGGCATCGGTGAACAGAAGCAAGTCACCGCAGGCCTCACGAGCCCCTCGGTTGCGAGCCGTCGCCGGACCAGCGTTGCGTTGCTGAATGAGACGCACTCCACATGAACGAGCGATCTCCGCGGTCCGATCGGACGAACCATCATCCACGACAATGACCTCATAGTCACAGCGACTTACTGTTTGATACTCCAGTGCCGCCAGACACTCGTTCAATGTCTCTTCTGCGTTATAGGCCGGAACAATCACCGATATCATCAATCCCACCCATACTCTATGCGTTGTCCGATCCCAGCCATGCCCGTTGCCATAGAAACGCGAAGGCGATAGGGTTGACGGATGGTGTCCTATCCATTATACTTATCCCTTATGCACGAGATCACGTCGAATCCACAGCAGTGGATTGGAAGTTCGATGACCCTATGAACATATTCATGCTAAACCCTCCTTTTCACCCTCAATACTCGCGTTCTCAGCGCAGCCCCGCCGTCATCAAGAGCGGCGTAATGTACTACCCGATCTGGTTGGCCTATGCCACCGGCGTGCTGGAGCAGAACGGGTTCGACGTGAGACTCGTCGATGCGCCAGCCACGGGCCGCGACCTGCCAAATGTGCTCAATCAGGTCGAGAATCTCAGTCCACGCCTGGTGGTGATAGATACCAGCACACCCAGCATCTACAACGATGTCGAAGTTGCAGAAGCGATTAAGCACCGTGTTCCCGAAGCTTTCATCCTCCTCGTAGGCCCTCATGTTTCGGCTTTATCTGAGGACAGCCTGCAACTCAGCCCCGCTGTCGACGGCGTTGCGAGGGGGGAATACGATTACACTGTTCGAGATCTGGCCCAGGCGTTGGATGGCGCCGATGACCTGCAAGGTATCCTGGGCTTAAGTTATCGAGACAACAGCGGCGCAATCGTACATAACGCGGATCGTCCATTCATAAAAGATCTTGACGCTCTCCCTTTCGTTAGTCGAATCTACAAACGGCATCTGGACGTTGAGAACTACTTCTACTCCATCACCCGCTATCCAGAAGTTGCGATCATGACTGGAAGAGGGTGCCCTTATCGCTGTAATTATTGTGTCTGGCCCCAAACCTTAACCGGTCACACATATCGCAAACGAAGCGTCACCGACATTGCCAATGAGTTCGAGTTCATCGCT
>JAYEHL010000104.1:0-2801 GCA_034659515.1 Chloroflexota bacterium
CGTAGAGCAAGAGAAGATCGAACTCGACTATTGCACCAAATGCCTCGGCGTATGGTTCGATGCTGGAGAGCTTGAACTCCTGATCGATTCGATTGACGTGGACGCCTCCAGCTTCAATATGGAAAAGATACTATCGCTCCCCAAAAAGCGGATAAAAGAGGCGACAAGGAAATGCTCCCTGTGTAACAAGAAAATGAAAAAGGTCGCCATCGGCCACGATCCGGAGGTGATTATCGATGCGTGTCCAAGGGGAGAGGGCCTGTGGTTCGATGGCGGAGAGGTGGGCCAGGTTATCAAACAATTGCTGGATAAGTCCTCCGCCGGCGCGATGGCGGAGGATCGGGTGATAATCTTCCTGGGCGAAACGTTCAGGGCCAGGGGATAATAATCGTAAATGTGGAGGTGTTAGATGGTTGCGCTATGGATCGTTCTTGGAATCGTGGTAGTATTGGCGATTATTTTCTTCGCCATCTACAATTCACTGGTAGGACTACGCAACCAGGTGAAAAACTCATGGTCTCAAATCGATGTCCAGCTAAAGAGGCGACATGACCTGATTCCGAATCTGATAGAGACTGTCAAAGGCTACGCCGCGCACGAGCGGCAAACCCTAGAAGCCGTCACTCAGGCCCGCAACATGGCTGTGGGCGCTGTAGGTAAAGGCGTGGGCGAACAGGCCAAGGCTGAGGGCGGGCTCAGCGGCGCCCTTTCCAAGCTCTTTGCTGTCGCCGAGAACTATCCGGATCTCAAAGCCAACCAGAACTTCCTTGCTCTCCAAGAGGAGTTGACCTCCACCGAGAACAAGATAAGCTTCGCCAGACAGTTCTACAACGATAGCGTAATGACCTTGAACAACAAAGTCCAGATGTTCCCATCGAATATTATAGCCGGCATCTCCGGGTTCAAGGTCGGCGAGTTCTTCGAGATCGAGGTGGAGGCCGAGCGCGAGACCCCCAAGGTCAGTTTCACGTAGTCCGGCGACTCAGAAACCGATTCGCTATCGTTGCAGCGACGCAAGAATTAATTCGATATGTTCGAACAGATAAGCGCAAACAAGAATAAATCGATAGTGCTCGTCATTGTGATGGGCGCCCTGCTTCTCGGTATCGGTTACGCCATCGGGGAGGTATTCTTCGATAGCGGTGTGAGCGGCATCATCCTCGCCTCAATCGTCTGGCTAATAATGAATCTAGTCGCATTCTCCCAGGGCGATCAGGTCTTTCTCGCCATATCCAAGGCGAAGAAGATAGACCGTGGCGATTATCCCCAGCTTTACAACGTTGTTGAGGAGATGAAGATCGCCTCCGGCCTTCCCGTAATGCCCGACATCTACATTATCGACGACCCCGCACCGAACGCCTTCGCCACCGGCAGGAACCCGAACAAATCGGCTATAGCCGTGACCTCCGGACTCATGAGGACAATGAACCGCGACGAGCTGCAGGGGGTTATCGCCCACGAGATGGGACACATCAAGAACCGCGACGTAATGCTGATGGTGATCAGCGGCATACTCATGGGAGCTATAGTGCTGCTGGCCGACATGGCGATGTGGTACCTCATACTCGGCGGCGGACGCGGCGGACGCAGGAGTTCCGGCGGGGGTGGCGGAGGCGCTGAAATCATAATACTCATCGTAGGGGTAGCGCTCATCATACTCGCCCCGATCCTTGCGCGGCTGCTCTACTTCGCGATGTCACGCAAGCGGGAGTACCTGGCGGACGCGTCTTCAGCCCAGTACACCAGATACCCCGAGGGACTGGCATCGGCGCTGGAAAAGCTATCATCGTCGACCGCGGTGCTCAAATCCGCAAACCGCGTCACGGCGCCAATGTATATCATCAACCCGATGCACAAGGCCGGGATCAAAGCGAGTGATTTAACAAGCACACACCCACCGATCTCGGAACGCATAAGGATACTGCGCGGCATGGCCGGAGGCGCTTCGTTCGCCGATTACGATAAGGCGTTTCGCCAGACGCATAAAAGCAACCGAGGCGTAATCCCCGGCTCCGCGCTGGCGGGGGCCGCCGGGCTCGTCGGGGTGCGTCAGGCCGCGGCCGAAGATAAAGCGGGCGAAAAGAGAGAGAAGCTTAACCGTTCGAGGGAGGTCTCGTCGGTAATCGAGAAGCTCAATAAATACACCGCCCTCGCCTGTGAGTGCGGCACGGCATTCAGGGTCCCGCAGGAATACAAGGGTAAAAGTATCCGGTGTCCCCGCTGCGGAAGGGATAACCCGATACCTGACAGGTAAGGGACAGATGCGCCACCGGCTCACTCGAATTGATAACCGCTACCCGCTAGAAATGCTGCTCTATATTTGTATGAACGTTAAACATGTGCGCGTTATATTCATCTCCTTTCATAATATTTATCCCCTTGCTTCATACCACCTATAATTAAATATATCCATGCGTTATATTTTGTTATTTTAATTCTTTTGCTTATAGGATATGCTATATTGACTCTCTCTTCCAAGTGTATGCTACAATGCGTTGCCAGCAGTTGGTCAGGTATCAGTCAGATATGTGGAAACCTTTAACAAGTCTTTGGAAGACGTTGACAAAAGCAAAAAAGGAGGGCCATATTACATGAGTGAGAACGAGCATTTTGATGTTATCATTGTTGGCGGCGGACCCAACGGCACAGCTACAGCAGCATATCTCTCCAAGTCCGGATTAAAGGTCTGTGTACTTGAGGAGAGGTACGAGGCGGGCGGCTCGTGCGAGACCGCAGAGGCAAAAGCGGGACTTCGCCTCTTCCCACACGCCATGCTCATGTACGCGGCACCATCGCCGGGC
>JAYEHL010000105.1:0-2772 GCA_034659515.1 Chloroflexota bacterium
TCGCCGTGACTCCGCAGGAGCCTATCTCGCCGGAAAGCTGCCGCATTGATGCGGCGGGGCTCGCCGGTGAGCTGCGTCGCTTCAACGAATTTGCAGCTAAGGGCAGTGACCTCGATTTTCACAAGGGCGAAAGCCCGGCCGACCGCTACTTCGGCGACCCTGCCGCTAAGCTCAACCCCTGTCTGGGTGCAATAGACACGCCGCCGTACTACGCCGTTGAGCTCTGGCCCGGCGACATCGGCACCAACGGCGGGCTGAAGACGGATGCTAATGCTCGTGTGCTACGTTCGGACGGCTCGGCTATCGAAGGTCTATACGCGGCGGGCAACTGCGCCGATGCGGTGACGGGGAGCGTTTACCCGGGGGCCGGGGCCACCATCGGCATATCCATGGTCTTCGGCTACATCGCGGCGCGGCATGCGGCGGGGAAGTAGAGACGCAAAATGTTGCGTCTCTACAGTAATTTGCATGGGGTTATTCCTGTCGTTACGCAAGGGCATGCCCACACTGGATTACCCGATCAAGTCGGGTAATGACAGTACTTAGAAATATAGGTGATGTCGCCTCGTACTACCGCTTCACAATCAGCTTCTGTACCGCCTGCTCCAGCCCCTCGATCGTCAGCGGGAACATGGGGAACGCCTTTGCTATCCACTCGACGGTGTAGTTATCCCAGAACTGCGGGCTGTCGGGGTTGAGCCACACGCAGTGCGTGAAATGGTCGGCGATGCGTTTGAGCCATCTGATGCCCGGTATCTCGTTGCGCTCGTAGTAGTTTATCGCGCCGTACCTCTCGCCCAGTTCCCAGGGCGCCATGCGAGCGTCGCCCACCAGGATCACCTTGTAGTCGGGGGTCAGCGTGTTGAGGATGTGGTTTGTGCTCACCGCGTCGCTTCGCTCGATATCGACGTACAGGTTCTCGTAGATGCAGTTGTGGAAGTAGTAGAATTGGAAGTCCCTGAAGTGGCTGCTGGAGTGCGCCGCCGAGAAGAGCTGGCTGCACAGCAGGGAGAAGGGGTCCATGGAGCCGCCGACGTCCATCAGCAGCAGCACCTTGACCGTGTTCTTGCGGCTGCGCTGCCAGATGATCTCCAGATCGCCATAATTTTTAGCGGTGGCGTCGATAGTGCCGTCGATGTCCAGCTCGTCGGGCTCGCCGGTGCGTGTGATCTGTCTGAGCCGCCTCAGCGCCACCTTCATCTGGCGCGTATCGAGCGTCAAATCGTTTCGATAATTTCGAAATCGCCGCTCGGCTGCGATCTGAACGGCGTGCCTGCCGCGGGACTCGCCGCCGATGCGTATGCCGGCGGGGTGGTATCCCGAGTGTCCGAAGGGTGACGTGCCGCCGCGCCCGATCCAGTGATTGCCGCCGTCGTGCTGCTCCGTCTGCTCCTTGAGCCGCTCCTCGAGCTCCTTCATCAGCTCGTCGAAGTCCATCAGATCGGCCATTTGCTTCTGCAGATCATCGTACAGCGGATCGTTCAGCGGGTCGTTGAGCCAGTCCCATATCTGGTCGTTGATGTCCTCCGGCACTTCGATTCCCTGGAAGTACTCCTGGAAGGCAATATCGTAGTGGTCGTAGAAGGCCTCGCTCTTCACCAGTATCGCGCGCGCCAGGAAATAGAAATCATCGAGATTCCGGATGCAACCCGTCGAGAGCGCCTGCATCAGCGTCATCCACTCGGTCGTGGAGACGGGCACCTTCCTCTGTCGCAGAATATAGAAAAAGTGCGTGAACATGTCTACCGCCGCCGCACGACGTATTTATCGCCGATCTTTGTCATGTATCTTCTGGTGAAATAGTCGTGGTCGGTTTCTTTCTTGATCAGCGTGCCGATGAAGGGTATCTCGCTCGATATCCTGTCGAGGGATACGCCGCCTGCGATGAGGGCGCGTATCCAGTCGATGAGCTCGCTGGTGGACGGCTTCTTCCTGAAATCCTCGATCTGCCGCAGCGAGTAGAACGTCTTAAGCGCCTCGCCGAGCAGGTTCCCCTTGATGTTGGGGAAGTGCACCCGCACGATGTCCTCCATCAGCTCGGGGTCGGGGAACTCGATGTAGTGGAAGATGCAGCGGCGCAGGAACGCATCCGGCAGCTCCTTCTCCGCGTTCGAAGTGATTACCGTTATCGGGCGGTGGACCGCCTTCACCGTCTCCTCGGTCTCCGGGATGTAGAAGCTCATCTCGTCCAGCTCGTTCAGCAGGTCGTTGGGGAACTCCACGTCGGCCTTGTCCACCTCGTCGATGAGCAACACCACCTGCTCCGGCGCGGCGAATGCCTGTCCCAGCTTGCCCAGCTTGATGTACTGCTTGATATCGGATACGTCCTTGTCGCCGAAGCGGCTGTCGTTCAGCCGCTGAACCGTGTCGTATAAATACAGCCCCTCCTGGGCCTTGGTCGTCGATTTAATGTTCCATGTTATCAACTTCCTGTCGAGGCCTTTTGCAATGCTGTGGGCCAGCAGCGTCTTTCCGGTGCCCGGCTCGCCGCGTATCAGCAGCGGTTTGCCCAGTGCGATGGACACATTCACTGTATTCCGCAGGGGCTCTGACGTGACATAATCTACAGAGCCTCTGAATTTGTCGAAGCCGTTATTTTTCACTTTGGGGATACCTCCTGTCGATGTACATGCATATGCCGGTCGTTTCGTTTATGTCGTAACATGTATATTAATAATAATGTAATTGGAAAGATACAGCAACCGAGGGCGGGTCGGAGCACGTGCTCCGAGGACATTGCAGTCGCGCCGAATCCGGACCTGGCGAGGGCCT
>JAYEHL010000106.1:0-14124 GCA_034659515.1 Chloroflexota bacterium
AATAACCGACAAGCTGCGAAATTCATGTCGCCCCCCGTGCGAGGGCGTGGATTGAAACTTGTGGCCCATAGTTGAATATGTATGGCAATAATTGTCGCCCTCCGTGCGAGGGCGTGGATTGAAACAGTCTTATTCGGCAACGCCCCGGCAACCCCTCGGTCGCCCTCCGTGCGAGGGCGTGGATTGAAACACGGTCTTAGTTTAATTAAACCTTTATCTCTTTAACCCTGCCAACCTGGCCGCTTTCCAGGCGGACCTTGATGCCGTGTAAATGAAAAGGGGATTTGGTCAGAATATTTTTAACTATACCCTCGGTCAGCTTCCCGGATCGCTGATCTTCCTTCAGAGTAATTAAAACATGCGATCCCGGTCTGATATCAGCGCGATTCGTGCCGTTCATAGTGATTCGTCTTTTATATTAGCATACATCGATATTGATTAGGATGTATTGTCCGAACCCCCTGTAGTCCCCCGTCGAATTTCGAGACAGGGCGAACACAGGGGTTCGCCTCTACAGGGGGAATTTGAAAGAATCTGGGGGACACCCCCAAACCCTTGGCAGGAGAAACCTCCTGCACCTCTCGTTGTCGACGGCGGAAATTATATCGGATTCAGGGTATAATAATCCCTGTCTTAGAGCAGGACAGAGATCGGTTGCATGAGTACTGAGAGCATCTACAATCCAATCCCCCCCAACCGGCGGTCGACCCGGGCAGACCATCCCTTCGGCATCTACAACATCGAGCTGACGAACAGGTGCCCCATGAAATGTATCATGTGCCCGCGGACGAATAACATGACGCGCCCGCAGGGGTTCATGGATTGCGAGCTGTTTCAACGCGCTATCGATGAACTGGTGTCGATTAATCCTGAGTATATCGATAGCCGCATGGTATGGCTGCATCATTTCGGGGAGAGCCTGCTGCACCCGCGGTTCGGCGACTGCATCGAATACGCATCGTCGAAGGGTGTTCTCACCGGCCTGTCGATAAACCCCTTCATACTGACGGAGGATATCGCCGGCGAGTTGCTGCGCGCTCAGCCATCGGTGCTGTGCATCTCACTCGACGGGCACGACGACGATTCGTTCTACCGCATACGGGGCGTGAAGAACGCCTATAACCTGTCGCGAACGCGTTTGCTGGACTTCCTCCAATTGAAGAAACGATACAACGCGGAGATCACCGTTATCCTTTCGATGATCCATTTCCCCATGAACCGGGCGAGCATCGAGTCCGAGTGGTCGTTCTGGCAGAGTTGCGAGGGGGTAGATCAGTTCCTTGAAAAGGACTTCTCCACGTGGGACGGCAATGCCGAAGACGTTCATGCGCTCATCGATGATTGCGCCTGCAGATCGAACGATATCGACAGATCGTCCGTTGCGTGCACGCTGCCGTGGGAGGTGATGACCGTCACGTGGAACGGCGATGTGGTGCCCTGCTGTTACGATTACAACGCCAGACTGGTGCTGGGGAACATGGAGCGGGAATCGTTTCAGGAGATATGGAACGGTGAGAAGATGCGGGCGCTGCGCGCGGAGTTCATCGACAATAAAGTAACGAACGAGTTGTGCAAGAATTGCGATAAACTGTACCTGCCGAGGGATTCGTGGAAATGGTAGGTAGGGGCAGACCTATGTGTCTGCCCTCGTAACAATGACATCGACTCGCCCTGCCCTGTAAAGAGGACGCAGCTTGAAATCATGTATGTCGACCGCTGTTTTATAAAGATCGGTAAAATAAAGCCCGGGAGTGGTTGTCACCCCCGGGCTTTTTATTCGATTTTTGTAATTCCGTTTAGATCGGGAACGGAGGCATTCCGAGGTCTCCAAGCTCGCGGATCCTTGCGTGCAGCTCCTCGGCTGTCCACTGTTTGCCGATATCGATCGACGGGCCGGGCGTCCACGGTATGAATACCTGGACCCTGCCGCCGCTGACGGTGAAGATGCGCCCCGTGATGTCCGCAGCCTGATCGCTGCCCAGGTATACGATAAGCGGAGCGAGGTTCTCCGGCGCGTACACGTCGAACGAGCCGTCCTCCGGGGGCTTCTCGCCCATGATCTGTGCGGTCATCGATGAGCCCAGCGTCATCCTACTCCTGGCCATCGGTGCGACGGCGTTAGAGGTGACGCCATACTTCGCCATCTCACGGCCCCATACCATCGTCAGGGACGCGATGCCGCCCTTGGCCGAGCCGTAGTTGGGCTGTCCGGCGTTTCCGCCGAGACCGGCGTGGGAGACGGTGTTGATGATGCGCCCGTTGATCTGGTTACCCGCCTTGGCCTGCTCGTAGAAGTAGATGCATGCCCACCGGCCGCAGTTGAAGGTTCCCTTGAGGTGTACGGCGATAACGCTGTCGAATTCCTCTTCCGTCATCTTGAAGGTCATCCTGTCCTTGAGGAATCCGGCGTTGTTGACCAGGATGTCCAGCCTGCCGAAGGTGTTGATCGCTGTGTCGATGATCCTCTTCGATGAATCCCACTCGACAACGCTATCATTGCTGGCTACGGCTTCGCCGCCGGCAGCCTTGATATCTTTGACTACATCGTCGGCGGGGCCTGCAGACTTTCCACTACCGTCGGCCTCGCCACCGAGGTCGTTGACGACTACCTTGGCTCCTGCCTGGGCAAGGTAGAGGGCGTAAGCCCTACCGAGACCTCGTCCCGCTCCTGTTACTATGGCAACTTTTCCATCTAACATACCCATATCTCTGTTATAAAACCTCCTTTTATATATTCGATTCAAGAAGTGACCTTTGTAATTATACTATATTGAGGGGCATCTCCAAACCCCCTGTCACTTCCCCATACTTCGTGGGACTGAAATAGATTTAGGGGACACCCCTAATACCCCTTTTTATTTTTAAGGTTCTAAAGTCCGACGATGCAGACGCTGACCACCGGCGCGTACGGCTCATTACCCATGTTGTGGGCCATGCCGAGCTTCGGGTCCTTGATCTGGCGCTTGTCCGCCCTGCCCTGCAACTGCAGGTACAGCTCGTATATCATCCTGATACCGGAAGCGCCGATGGGGTGTCCGAAGCACTTCAGTCCTCCGTCCGGCTGCACCGGGAGCTGGCCATCGAGCTGGAAGGTGCCGGCTTCGATATCATCCTTCACCTTGCCCCTCGGGCTGAATTGCAGGTCCTCCATTGTGACTGCCTCGGTGATCGAGAAACAATCGTGGACCTCCGCCATGCCGATCTCATTGCGCGGGTCGGTGACGCCGGCCTCTGCATAGGCGGCGATTCCGGCGCGATATGCCTCTTCGACGTGGGTGTAATCAAAGTCCGAAGTCATCCTTCCCGATGTCGGGCTGGCGCAAATCTGTAGCGACTTTATGTGTACAGGATCTTTGCGGAAATTCTTCGCCATATCCGCGCGGCAGATGATTGCGGCGGACGCTCCGTCGGAGACGCCGCAGCAGTCGAACAGTCCCAGCGGCCACGCGATGATTGGTGCATTGAGCACCTGTTCAAGGGTCAGTTCCCTCTTCAGATGTGCTTTGGGATTCAACGTGCCGTTGTGATGGCTCTTCATCGATATCTTGGCCAGCATGGCTTTGCCCTCGTCGGGGGTGAAGCCGTAGCGGTTGAAGTATCTGGTGGCCATGATGGCGAAGACGCCGGGCATGCTCGATTGATAGTGGGTGTTGGTGCGGTTCTCCATCCCCGGCAGGCCGCTGGCGCCCTCGTCCTTCAGCTTCTCGAAACCGACCGCCATGACGATGTCGTAAATTCCGGCGGCTACTGCGTATGATGCGCCCCTGATCGCCTCGTGGCCCGAGCCGCAGGCGTTCTCCACCCTGGTGACAGGGATGTATTGCAGCTTAAGGGGTTCGCTGAGAGAGCGTCCGCCGTTCCCGCTGAACAGTGTTCCTGCCCATGCCGCCTGAATATCTTTAGCTTCGATTCCGGCATCGGCATAGGCTTCGCTTACCGCGTCTACTATCATATCGGCCGGGCCTTTGTCCCACAGCTCACCGAACTTGGTGCAGCCCATACCTACAATTGCAACTTTATCTTTAATGCTTCCTGACATCTCGTCTCGCCTCCTTTAAAACCTTACCGGTCGGGCTTTCCAGAAATAGTTGGTCAGACCCCGGTCGAATTGTAGCTTCCTGAAGGTCATTTCGACCTCTGTTCCCACCTGAACCTCCTCCGAATCTCTATCGGTCAGGTCGAAGAACGCTCTGCCGCCGCCCTCGAACTCCACCAGAACAACCGATGCGGGCGGATCGACGACCGGAGCAAGCTGGTCGTGGGTATAACTGAAGACCTTAGCCTTCTTTCCGACGAAGCAGTAGTCGTCGAAATCGTCCTGCGCCTGGCATTCGGCGCAGATTCGGATCGGCGGGGTGCTCATTGCGCCGTTATCGTACTGCGGGGTGCCGCACTTTCGACACTTAACGCCCCACAGGCCGAGCAGGGCCTTCCGGTCGCGCCAGATGGCCGATAGGCGCATATGCTGTTTGTCGGGCCTCCTCGCGGCCTCGAGCGGTACGATATCGCGCCATTTGAGTATGCTTTCGTAATTATCGTAGGATTTTTTAACTAATAGGTGCTTGAGCATTCCGCGACGATCGGGCAGCTTCGCGATAGCGTCGGTCACCTGGAGAATCATGGCATCGACGCCGTCGCCGTTGCCGAGGAACAGTATCTTGTCCCCGGGCTTGGCGGTCTCGAGGGCGGATACCAGCATCATCGGAGACATGGCGCTGCCGGTCATGCCTACATTCATGAACAGGCCGAACGGGTCCTCGAGCTGCTCCGGCTTGAATCCCAGCGCTGTGGCCACCTTGCCGTGCCTTCGTGCATCGCCGGGGGGATCGAAGACCACCTTGGCGAGCTCTTCCTTTTTGATTCCGGCCTTCGCAATTATAGCTTCAATCGCCTTTGGAACGAGCTTGGAGTATCCCTCGTCCATCGTCATGCGGTCTTCCCATCCGCGAACGAAGGTGTCGCTCTCGGCCCGCCACGTGGCGGGGAGGTCGTCGGAGATCGAGTAGGTGCAAAGTATCTCCGCTATGACGTTCTCCGTGCCGATAAGGAAAGCGGCGGCGCCGTCGCCGAGCGATTGCTCCGTCATGCCGCCGGGCGCGGCGTTGCGGCAATCGGATGCGGCTACCAGGATGCTGTTGGCGTTGCCCGCCTTGATGGTGTCGTGCGCCATCGACATGGCTGTGCTGCCGCAACGAAGCGATGCGTTGAAGTCTATGGTGCGGATGTCGCCGCGCATGTTGAGCGCAAACCTCATCGTGGCTGCGGATTGTTTTTCCTTATAGGGAGCCGTGGTAGTAGCGAAATAAAGGCCGTCGACCTTTTGCGCGTCGAAGTCTTTGAGACAGTTCATCGAGGCCTCTACGGCCATCGTCACGCTGTCCTCATCGAAGTACGCCACCGACCTCTCTCCGGGAATGGCAAAGCCTCCCCACGCTTTAAGGAACTGCTGTCGGTCGAGTCGGTGCCACGGGATGTAGGCACCATATGAAGTTATCCCTATCATTAGCCCTCCTTAATTTTTTGAGTGTAATGTTAGCGCAATGTAAGAGTATTATTTTTTTTAAATCCTGTCAATCGCTAAAAAAGTGCTTTCATGTTTAATTGTCTCGTGGGTATTCGAATACATTCGTATCTGAAAATCGCATACGACATCGTAGGCGATTTTCGTTTTGACTTCAATCCACTGATCATTGTAAAGAGTTTATTAAAAAAGCTTAGCGGGTGGATCGTGTGCAATGCTATCGCAGGGATTTTGAATCGTTCGATTACGCCGGATGACGGCGATATCGCGCACTGCCCCCACCAACGTTAAGGTATCCGCGTCGTCGCTTCTCGCAAAGACGGCTATCGTCCGCCGCCGACGTTTCATACGCTTCGTTACCCCGCTTGATCGTGCGTAGATATCAGAAGAGAATACAGCCGGCCCATTTTATTCGATCCGGCCTGAATTCGCTGTCGAGGCCGAGACGGTCTAAAAATAAAATCACGTTGATGGCTATGGATTCGAGTGACATACGCGCCCTCGTTGGATGGGGACACGGTTCTTTGAGACTCGCTTTGCACACGTCGCACAACTCGCAGCTCCCGCCTATCATCCCCATCGCGCGCGGCAGACCGCAGCTGTCGGCGTAGTGCTCCAGCGCGAGTATCTTCTCATGGAACTCCAGCTTGCTCTGGGTCAGGCCCTCGGTGTCGTTTACCACATCCAGCGGTTTTTCATACTGGAACAGGATGCCCTTGCGGAATTCCTGAAGTCTGTCCTCTATCGATCCCAGCGATCCGACGTATGGCGGGCACATGTAGTGGTTTTTGAACTTGCCGCACTTGTTTTCGAAACACAGCTCTCTTATCCTGGTCTCCGGCACGAGCAGGGCAGGGTCGAATTCAATCGAGGCATCTATACCCAGCCGACCTGCGCGCTCGATGAGTTGTGCCGCTAACGTATCCACGATAACAATATGCCATGTTTGGGATGGTGATGCAATGACGGCCCGGTCGAGGTTTGCTTATCGATTAACGTGCGGATCGTCGCGCCCGCGGATGCGGGTTAAATCTTCTGGGCGCTACAGAATTTGATGACCTCGGCGAAGTTGTTTATACGCTCGAGGTTGGTGGTCTCCAGGGTTCCATCGTAGGTGAGGTTGATCCACGGCTTGCCGTACATCGCGCTGAGCTTCTCCGACATCGCCGCCACGATCCCGCCGGGCATGCATCCGTGCGGCATCACCGATATCACGCCGGCGTATGCCGGGCTCTCCAGCCAATCGATCCCTGTGCCGAGGCTCAATACCGCCTCGCTGCCGCACTTCGGCGAGAGGTACATGCGCGAGAACGAGAGTATCTCCCTGGTTGTCGGCTCCTTCGCGTCGAGCAGGCCGTTGAAGCTCGCCGCCACGGATTGCTCGTCGCGATCCTGTATCAGCTTTTTGATGTATCCCTCTAATGACTTCCTTAGTTGTCTCTCCCTGACCCCGTCCTCGATGTGCCGGTGAGTGATGTATTTCATCCACTCGCCCATGGGTGAGACGATCACCTCCAACCCGGCCTTCTCGCACTCCCTCGCCAGGTCGCAGTTGCTGAACCGGTGCGAGCGGAGGAAAATCTCGCCGTTGATGCCCACCAGCGGCCTTCGCGGCAGGTCGGGGTCGATCAGTGTTCCGGCCTCGGCGGTGGCGGCCTTCAGCAGGTCGTCCAGATCGCCCCGGTTGCGAATGCGCTGGGCGAGCCTTGCGGTGCATTTTTCGAAGAAGACGTCCATGTCGCCGGGGCGCTTCTCGTAGGGGCGTGTGCGCCACAGCAACCGTTCGAGGTAATCTATGGCTACTATGCCCTTCCACGCCAGGCGCTCGAATGCCAGGCCCAGGCCGAGGTCGCGGTACGCATTGTTCGATACCGTCGTCCGCAGCGGGAAATCGAAGCCCATATCCTTGAGTACCCGCACCTGCTCCACGGCGTACTTGCCGAAACGGCAAGGCCCGAAGGCGCTGGGCATGAATCCCTCGACGTTGCTCGTATCGGATCCGCCAGGGCAGTTCGTCTGGATGTAATGTATGAAATCGCCCAGGGTGACGCGATATGGAAGGCATTCCGTGCCGTCGGTCACCTTGGTGCTGAGCTGCAGCGTTCGATCGGTACTCTCCGGCAGCGCCGTGGCCTTCACGCCGAACGCTTGCATGGCGGCGGCCAGCATCTCTGCGTGGGCGGACATCCTCGGAATCATAACGATCTTGCCGGAGCTGAAAGTTGTCGGCGCGGAGCGGTAGGCTTCCTGTCTCCAGCCGCGGGCGGTTTTCCCGCTGCGCGAGTAGCTGTTGATGGTATCGACGAAGGCCTCGATGCGCGTTACCAGCCCTGCCTCGGCGGCGTGCTCGTCGATCTCCAATTGGCCCAGCGGCTTTCCGCCCATGATGTCCTGCAGTATCTTGATAATGAAGGAGTTGGGACCGCAGCCGAAGTTCGTCAGCACGAGGCCGTACAGGTTAGGATCTTTTGCCGCTATCGCCGATCCGGCGATCAGCTTGCTCTCGTAATACCAGTAAGGCCGGTCCGAGTAATCCTTGGGATCGACGGAGTCGAGGTCGAGGAAGTCCATGGGTACCGGTACCACTCCAAGCTGGGCCAGCTCCTTGGCGATCCCGAGGTTTGCCCCCGAATCCTGCGACATGTACGATCGTGTCAGCATCACCACGCCCAGCTTGTTTTCGCTATGGATATGGTCGATTATCCTTCGTCCGGCCTCCACGCGTGCCCTCTCGAATTCGCGGAGCGCCTCAAGGCCGGCCGTCGCGGCCTCCCTGCCCCTCGATTTGCTGAAGCCCATCTTCACCGCTGCGCCGGTAAGATTCTTTATCGTGTCCTCGTCACCCATGTTGAAATCGAGCGTTGGTATGAGCAGCTTTTCGCCCAGACCGAGTACCTCGCGGATTATATACGGCGATGCCTGTACCAGCGGGCACGAATATTTCTGATTCTCGTCCCCGTCCTTGAGCCCCATGCGTATGGCGCTGGGATAGAGGATATAATCGACGTCTCTCAGGCTGTCGGCATGACCGTGGAGCAGCTTTACGGGAAAGCAACTGTCCGTGTAGCTCAGCTCGCAGGACTGCTCCGTGATCTGTTTGTTGGTCTTGCCGGACAGCACAACCCTGACGCCGAGCGAGTTGAGGAATCCGATCAGCAGTGGCGCAATGTCATAGATTAGAAGCGCCCTTGGTATGCCCACGCTTGTCTCGGAGTCGACGTTTTCATCGTAGCCTTCGAACAGCAGCCTTTCGCGCACGTCGAACGGCGTCTCCACCTTCTTGTTCCGTTGAACCGAGGCGTCGTATTTGTCGCACCTGCTCCCATAGTAGGTATCGGGCTCGCCCTGTATCTCCATGCGGCTTATGGTGCAGTTGTTCTCGCAGCCCTTGCATATAAAGGTCGAAAGCTTGTACTCGCGGTCGATCACTCCCTGGAAACCCTTGAACTTCGAAGCTCCGGCGGTCATCTCCTCCTTTGACAGCAGGGCGGCGCCGATAGCGCCGCTGACCTCCTTGTGCTCTGCGACGATGATCGTCTTGCCCGGCAGCGCCTGCTTGAATGCCGAGACGACGGCGTCGTTGTAGAACACCGCCCCGGTGAGCATGACCTTCTCGCCAAGCTTGCGGGTGCCCACGACCTTCGACAGGTAGTTTCCGGCGATGGAGTTGGCTAGGCTAGCGGTGATGACTTCGATGGGGACGCCCTCCTGCTGCGCGGACGCGACCGCCTGCCCCATGAAGGCGGCGCACCTCGATCCAAGGTTGATCGTGTGCGGGGCGTTGAAGGCAAGCTCGGCGAATTCGCCGTTCTTCACGGTGACGCCGAGCTGCTCGGCAAGCTCGTCGATGAAGCTCCCGGTACCGGCGGCGCAGGCCTTGTTCATCTGGTAATCGACGACCACGCCGTTCCTCTTTATCACCAGCTTGGAGTCCTGCCCGCCGACCTCGATGATGTCGGCGTCGGGCTCGATCTCGGCGGCGGCCCTGGTCTGCGCCGTGATCTCGTTCCTGATGACGTCGGCGCCGAGATAGCTGCCCACGAGGTACCTTCCCGATCCGGTGATCCCTACGCCGAGGATATCGGCCTTATCGCTCACGTCGGCGATAAGATTTCTGAAGACGTCCTGGATCGCATCCACGGGTTTGCCGGCGGTCATCAGATAGCTCTTGGCCATCACCTTTTTGCCGTCCTCGTCGAGGACGACGGCCTTGGTGCTGGTGGAACCTATGTCCACGCCGAGGTAGCCTTTGAACGGCCTCTCTATCGCGGGAAGTTCTGAAACATTGCGCTGGGTCATGCGTCCCAGCGGCGGCAGCTCCCAGTGCGATTGTCTGACGTTGGCTTTAGGCAGGACGACGACGCGCGATAGTTTTCCCGCATCCATCGCGAGGATGGCCGAGCCGATGGCCTCGATGTGGAAAAAGTCTTGGGGGACGATGACGGTTGCTTCATGCCCGTTCCTCGCCGAAATCACCTCCTCGAGGGATTCTACGATTGCCCTATTGGCAGCGACCCCGCCGACGAAATAGATCGGGCCCTCAAATGCTCCCTTGGTTAGTGAAACTACCCCGCGCGCAATGCTGTCGCACAGGCCGCGAAGCATGGCGCCGAGCGGTATCCCCTTCTGCTGGAGGTGTATAAGGTCGGTTTTGGCAAATACGCTACATCTGGCGGCAATCCTGGGGGCGCTCTCACCGGTCGCCTGCGCGAAATCGGCGAAGCTCTCGATATCGATTCCGAGCCGGTACGCCTGCTGGTCGAGGAACCTGCCGGTGCCGGCGGCGCACAGCGGGTTCGATGCCACCTTCCACGGCTTCTTGAGGCCGTCCTCCAGCCCGATGACCAGCGACGTTTGTCCGCCGATCTGGATTATCGTCTTGGCGTCGGGATGGAAATGGAGCAGGCCGGCCGCTATCGATAGCGAGCTGCTGTATTCCGCCCAATCCAGTTCCTCCGGTATCACGCTCCTGCCGGAGCCGGAGACGGCGGCCGAGACGATGTCCTCGAGATCGATTTTGTCTCTGAGGCGTGTCAGCAGGATCGAAACTGCGTCCTGAGGGCTGGCCGTTATCCTCTCGATATCGAGCACTGCCACGGCGCTATTCTCATCGAGTAGCGCCAGCTTAGCGGTTGCAGAGCCGATGTCTAAACCCAGAGAGTATTTCATACGTTGAGGATGTGTCATGATTACTCAGAAATTCTAGCACATAGCTGGATGGAACCGCAAGTTGAAATACATTTATACAGATGTCGATATCTCGTTCGGTTGTATAGCTGAGGGCTTGACGAAGAGAGCCTTTTATAAATAGAATGTATTGGTTTCAAGATTTATTTATCAGCCAATAAGGGGTGTAATTTGGATTTCACGTTTACCGCTGAAGAAGAAGCGTTTCGACAAGAGATTCGTGAATTTTTAAAGAAAGAACTGCCCCCCAAGTACGAGCGGGCGGTGTTGCACGGTGGTGAGAGCGACGAGGAGTGGGAGTTCACCAAGCAGTTCACGCGAAAGATCGGTGAAAAGGGGTGGATAGGTACACTGTGGCCCAAGAAATACGGAGGCCTTGAGGGTACCGAGATGCAGTACCTCATATTCAATGAGGAGATGGCATATGCAAGGGCGCCCAGGATGGATCAAGGCGGCAGCGGGATAGTCGGGCCCACTATTCTCGTCCACGGCACCGAGGAGCAGAAGGATAAATTCCTGTCCCCTATCGCGCGTGGCGAGGTGATGTGGATACAGTGCTTCTCCGAGCCCAATTTCGGTTCGGACTCCGCGGGTATACAGGCCAGCGCTGTTGAAGACGGCGACCATTATGTGATAAACGGCCAGAAGATATGGATCAGCTTCGGACTGCACGGCGATTTCTGCTACATGACGACAAGGACGGATCCCAGTGTATCGAAGCACAAGGGTATCAGCTTTTTCCTTCTCGATATGAAGACCCCGGGCATAGAGGTGAGGCCGATCACAAACATGGTCGGGGCGCCCGGCTTCTGCGAGGTGTATTTCGATAACGTGCGCGTTCCCAAGGAGAATCTGCTGGGGCCTAAGAACGGCGGCTGGCTGATAATGATGACCATTCTGGGCTTCGAGCGGGGAACGCTGGCGGCTATAGGCGGCTCGGCGCGGCGGACGCTGGACGACCTGGTGGATTTCGTCAAGAATACCAGCTACGGCGGCAGGCCGCTGTCCGAAGACCCGATAGTGCGGCAGAAGGTGGCGGATATGGCCATCGAGGTTAATGCTTCGCGGCTGCTCGCTTATCGAGTTATATGGATGATCACCAAGGGGATGATTCCTCATTACCAGGCGTCTATCGCCAAGGTTTTCGGCGACGAGGTGTACTTCAAGCTGGCGAAGGTGGCGACGGAGATAATGGGTCTCTACGGCTCGCTGGCGTGGCACGCTCCTCAGGCGCCGATGGACGGGTACATGACAGGCAACTATTTAAACAACCTCGGCTGCCTGTTCGCCGGCGGCACGCCCGAGATACAGCGGAACATAATGGCGACCGTAGGGCTGGGTTTGCCGAGGGGGTAATAATTTTAGGGATAACTCCGATATCAATATCGGATTATTTTTAACTTTAAGTTAAAACATAAAAGGAGGATTGTACATGGAACTGGGACTCAAAGGGAAGAGCGTAATCATCACTGGTGGTGCGTCCAACATCGGATACGGTATCGTCTTGGGATTTGCCAAAGAGGGATGCAATATCTGTATCGCCGATCTGGACGATAAGCAGGCCGAAAAAGTAGCGGCAAAGGCCAAAGAGCTGGGTGCTCCGAAGACTATCGTTGTCAAGACGGATGTCACCGACCTCGCTAGCGTGGAAGCTATGGTTAAGAAGACCACAGACGAGCTGGGATCGGTGGATGTCCTCATCAACAACGTGGGCTGGGACGTGCAGCAGCTGTTCGTCGACACCGGCCCTGACTTTTGGGATAAGATTATAGCTGTGAACTACCGCAGCGTGCTGAACTGCACTAAGACCGTGCTCGGCCCTATGATGGAACAGGGCAAGGGCGTCATCGTGAGCACCGGCTCCGACGCGGGGCGCATAGGCGAGTTCAAAGAGGCGGTCTACGGTGGCACCAAGGGCGCATTGATCGCATTCACCAAGGCGGTTGCCCGCGAGACAGGCAAGTTCGGTATCCGTCTGAACGTGGTATGTCCCGGCGTGACCATTCCCGGCAGCGAAGATGAGTACGGCGATGACAGCGGTTGGAAGCTGTCACGCGGCTTTTTCACCGACGAGGTAGTGGCGAAGATCGCCAAGAATTATCCGCTTCGCAGGGTTGGCACGTCCGAGGATATCGCCAATGCGATGGTGTTCCTGGCATCGGATGCCTCCAGCTTCATCACCGGCCAGACGCTGAGCGTCAGTGGCGGCTACTCGATGATGTAAAAGTACGATATCGGGTGCATTTCTTCCGATTGCCGTCAACGTGCTGCGGAAGTGGCTGGGGGGAGGGGTGCACCTGATTTCTTTTTTGTAATTAAATATACATAAATATTCATGCGATAGCGGATTTCAACAAATAAAAAGTAAAAACTATTGAAGAACTTAAAAAAGTGTGATATATTGCAGTGTGGTTCTTTGGGGTAACCAAAACTTACAAACGCGGGGTAGACAAGATGAAAGTATGGTCAAGAGGATTAGGAAAACAGTCGTTGTATGCCGACTGGTTCAAGAGTGACATCAAAGTGGAGGGTAGCACTCTGATCGCCGATGGCATAGTGCGCGACAAGGGGATTATTTGGGACTGCAGGTTTTATTTTGAAAAGGACGATGTTCCAGGACTTCTGTATATGCTCTTTTCGGGACCCGTAGTTCGCCATTTCTTGAAGAACTTTAAGTTTGTCCTGAGCTTTTTCTTACAGCGTTACATCAAGAGGACCGCGGGTAAAGAAAAAGTCGGGAAAAAAGCCGCTTAAATAGCGAAACGAATTTAGATTATTTCTCGAACATAGTAAGAAGGTAGGTACTGCAAATGAGGTTTTGGTCAAAGGGTTTAGGAGATCGGGAGCTAATAATCGATCTAAGTCGCGGCAACCTGACAAATGAGCCGAATAATGAAGTTATTATGCGGGGAATAATAGCTGAGCCTGTCAACTGGAACTATGAAGTAACCCTGTTTGATATCGATGCGCGCGGTATCCTGCGGGTAGCGATCTCGTTTCAGGCGCTGATCTATTTTGCAAAGAATATAGGGATGTTAGGCACCTACTTCGCCAGGTTATTCAAGCGTGACTTCGGTGATAAAGAGTATCTGAAGAAGACGATTGAGGAGAAAGAGAAGGCTGCGGCCAAGGTAAAGGCCAGTCAACCGGCAAGTTAATCGGTTTTCTCGCGAAACAGATAAATATAGAAAGCCTTTCGAAGCGGGTATGTTCGATTCCGAATATGTCCGCTTTACTTTTAAGGAAAGATATCGGAATCAGTAGCTCTTGTTGCCATCGTTAATTTATCGAGACTGCTGAAAAAGGTTGTATCCAGCCATACCCTTTCAAAGCAGCGGCGAATTTTCTACTGACTGCCTGGGTAGAGACCCTACAAGAGCCTTTTTACTTCAAAACCAACCTGTTTTCACCCCTGT
>JAYEHL010000107.1:0-13892 GCA_034659515.1 Chloroflexota bacterium
TCTATCTCCAGGGACATCAAGAAGCACGACATACATGTGGTGGTCATAGATACCACCGACGATTCTTCCCCGCAGGAAGGGACCAGCTACAACAAGGATATCGCAGAGAAAAGCGGCGGCTCATACTTCACACTGGATGAATTGGACTCCGATAAGGTTGTCAACCTGATCAGAACGGCCTCCGTATCGCGGGAGACCATAAAGATAAATCTACGTTCGATCCAACAGGGCTAAGCGCTCATCTATCGTCTCGTGAGGCGTTCGATGCTCATAGAAGAGAGGAAGGCGGTTGTTATCGAAGGAGATCGCGGCAGCTTCTACTTGAGCCGGGACACACATTCTTCATTCACCTACTTGACATGCGTCATCCGCCGAATATATGATGCACCCGATTATTACCGGAAGGTAGCAATCAGTATCGATTGAGAAGATGAACGCCATCGATCGTAAACTCGAGCTATTCCCCCGCCGGCGATATTCGTTGCTGCCTACGCCTGTCCACGAAATCCCGGTTTTCTTGGAGATGTTCGGCCTTCATGTTTACTGTAAACGCGATGACCTCACCGGCTTCGGCTTCGGCGGGAACAAGAGCAGGAAGCTCGACTTTCTTATAGCCGAGGCGCTCGACCAGGGCTGCGACACGCTGCTGGCGGTCGGTGCCAACCAGTCGAACTTCTGCCGAATGGTGGCGGCATACGGCAGCGCCAGCGGCATGCAAGTACATCTACTCTTAGGCGGTCGCGAACCACCCACGCCCACCGGCAATCTGCTTATCGACCATATGCTTGATGCCAGACGCCACCATATGGATAGCAGCGATTGGCATGCCTGGGAAGAAGAAGCCCGATCATTGGAGCAGAGGCTTATCAAGAGCGGGCGCAAGGTATATCGCATGCCCATTGGCGGTTCCACGCCGGTCGGCGCGCTGGGATGTGTACAGGCCATGTCCGAGATAATCGATGACGAGGTGAGGCTGGGACTTCAATTCGATTACATCGTTCTGGCCTCCGGCTCGGGCGGAACTCAGGCGGGCCTCCTGACTGGAAAGTCGATAGCCGGATGGCCTGGAAAGATTATCGGAATGAGCGTGGCCAAGGATAGCTCGGCCCAGAGCCTGGATATATCGAAGCTGGCCACAGATACAGCGAAGTTGCTCGAAACCACCGCCGTTACCGACACCATTGTCGTTGACGACAGCTACATCGGAGACGGGTATGGCTGCCGAACGCCGGCCTGCGAGGAAGCGGTAGGGTTTTTCGCGCGCAGATGCGGCATCTTTCTGGATCACGTATATACCGGCAAGGCGGCAGCCGGCCTTATCGATTATTTGAGAACAGGGCGGTTCGATGCCGGAAGCCGCGTGCTGTTCCTGCATACCGGGGGAAATGTGGAGCTTTTCGAGTGACCGGCATCAAGCCATCGAATGGAATTTTGCCTTCGAAATGCTTTAGGAGCACAACATGCTGGATCCGAGCAGCCCCTGTCGATGAAGCTGGATCAACCCCGGTGGATCGACAGAATCCGGGACATGCCAATATAGCGGTAACTTTGGATACTTATAGTCATGTTGCTCCAGGACTTCAAGAAGCAGCAGCCAAACGTTTTGACGAAGCATTTACCACCGGGTATAATAGCGATGCTGAAAATGAAGATGCTAAAAAGTCTGCTTAGCTATCCGTTAGCTATTTGTAGTTATGTCTACTCAGATATGAGGCTTAAGACATCATTTTTAGCTTCAAATCAGCGCTTGCGCCCGTAGCTCAGCGGATCAGAGCATCGGTCTTCGGAACCGAGGGTCGTGGGTTCGAATCCCCCCGGGCGCGCCAAGTCTAAATGTAGAAAGCCTCTTGATATATAGCATAGAGGGTCTTTTTATGAATATATTTCGGCCAGCATATTCTTTTATGATGCAGTTTGACTCCCGCGGCGGGTTATGTTAGTTATTAGATCGAGTAGGTAGACGGAGGTGTGTCATGTCGCATCATGATAAAGGTGAGGGCAAAAACACGGCGGATAGTTTTGGAGAGATGATGCGTTCGTTCGGCGACGCTATAAACGAGATATTCAACGATCCGGAGCTGAAAGAAAAGGTCAAGCAGTTCGCCGACGGCGCCGCCGGCTCTGCCAGGGCGATGGGTGACAGGTTCAGGGATGAAGAGGTGAAACAGAAGTTTACCGATCTCGGCAGTGCGGCCGAGGAATTCGGCAGGGGCCTGCAAGACTACTTCAAGAAGAAGTAGGCCGGTTGAGCGCCGGATTTTTCTATAGCTTCCGATCCCATCGAAAAAGGTAATCAGCTATAATCAGCATCGCCGCAAAAACCAGTTCCGTACCACCTCTTGGAATGTTCAACCCTCCTCCTCCCCCCGCCACCCCCTCAATCGCTCGTCGACTTCCTTCTCGCAGCCCTGATCGCTCGGTATGTAATATCGCCTGTCTTTTAACGAATCGGGAAGGCCCTGCTGCCTGACGAAGTGCCCCTCGTAGTCGTGAGCGTACTTGTAGTCCTTACCGTAGCCCTCGCCACGCATCAGGTCGGTCACCGGGTTTCGCAAATGAAGCGGCACCGGATCGTTCCGCATCGTCTGAATGTCCCGCTGCACCTGCTTGTATGCGGCGTACAGCGAGTTGCTCTTGGGCGCGGTGGCCAGGTACACCGCCGCCTGGGCCAGTGCCAGGTTGCCTTCGGGCATGCCGATGAAGTGCATCGCCTGCTGAGCGGCCATCGCCACCACCAGCGCCTGCGGGTCGGCCATGCCGACATCCTCGGAGGCGAAGCGCACTATCCTGCGAGCGATGTACATCGGGTCCTCTCCCGCCTCCAGCATGCGCCCCAGCCAGTACAGCGCGGCGTCCGGGTCCGAGCCGCGCAGCGATTTGTGCAGCGCCGATATCAGGTTGAAGTGCTCCTCGCCCGCCTTGTCATATTGCAGGGCGCGATGCTGGATTACGTCCTCGATAATCGACAGATCGATCTTTCGCTTGCCGTCGCCGTCGGGCTGCATCGACATCGCCGCCATCTCGAGATGGTTCAGCGCGATTCGAGCGTCGCCGTTCGCCATCGTAACGAGGAAATCGAACGCGTCCCCGGCCAGTTCGAGGTTTATATCGCCGAAGCCGCGCTCGCTGTCGCCTAGCGCCCGCTCGACGATCGTTCGCACCTGTTCGTCGCTCAGGGCTTTGAGGGTGAACACGCGACATCGGGACAATAACGGTGCGATCACCTCGAACGAGGGGTTCTCCGTCGTCGCTCCGATGAGCGTTATCGTGCCGTCCTCCACGTACGGCAGCACGGCGTCCTGCTGGGCCTTGTTGAAGCGATGTATCTCGTCGATGAAAAGGATCGTGCGCCGGTTATGCATGCCGCGACGCTCCCTGGCCTCCTCGACGATGCGGCGCAGGTCGGCCACACCGGCGCTGACCGCGGATATGGGGCTGAAGTGCGACTCGGTGAGGCGGGCGATCAGGTTCGCAAGCGTGGTCTTGCCGCTGCCCGGCGGTCCCCAAAGCACCATCGACGGCGGCTGGTCGGCCTCGATACTCCTGCGCAGCGCCTTGCCCTCGCCGACGATGTGCTCCTGCCCCACGAACTCGTCGAAGCTTCGCGGGCGCATGCGCGCCGCCAGCGGGGCCTCGCGGCCCATCTCCTGCTCCCTGCGGTAGTCGAACATATCCATGATAGCGTCACCCGCTCCGTGGCGATAATTATAACATTAAATCGATAACCCGGATTCGGGCAGTGAGTCGGGTGAGGAATCGTCGAATGAAGTTATAGATTCAGTATAGGTTATGTAAAGTCTTACGCCTGTAGCAGGCGACCGAGCTCGTCGCGTATCTCGAACGTAGCATCGAAGTGGATCGCATGCATACCCAGCGTATGTGCGCTTTCGACGTTATGAGGCAGGTCGTCCAAGAAAATCGCTTCTTGCGGGGATACCTGCAATCTGGACAGGGCACGCTTGAAGATATCGGGATTCGGCTTGCGTATGTTCTCCTCTGCCGAGAACATGATCATATCGAAAACGTCGCTGTTGACCCATCGATGGATGGCATCGCGTGTTCCCAGCCATGCGTCGCTGATAACGCCCGTCTTGTATCGCGGGCGCAGTGAACTTATGAATGAGAGAAGCTCCGTGTCCCAGTAGCCGCCCAGATAGATATCGTTCTTCAGCGCTTCGAGATCGCCGTCCTTAAGCGCCAGCAGCTTTCCGGCCTCGGTCCAGGCCTCATCCATGGTCGCGCATCCAATCATGGCCAGGTCGGATACCGGATTGTCGAATATGATCCTGTACAGTTGACCTGTCGACAGCCCGAGCCTTGTTTCCCACCGGCGATACGGCCCATCGCTAAGGAAGCGGTACAGGACGCCGCCTACATCGAAGATCACTGCGTTAATGGTCATATAAAATCCCTCTTGAAAATTTGAACGGTTGAGCCGCCGAACGTGCCTGTATAAATCGACCTGTCAGGCATGCTAATTCTATTATAGCAGCAATTGCGGGTGTACGTCGGTCATATCACCCGTGCGCCAGATCGGAGATGGTCGAATCCGCTGCCGAGCCCGGCGTCTCTCTCGATCAGCACCGTGTGGCTATCCTCAGCCAGTAGATGCACGCCCACAGGCAGCATCGTTACTCTGTATTCGTCGTCTTTGATTTCACAAGGAACGCCTATAATCATATCCGGTTCCTTTCAATCTAACAGCATTCGCGAGTCGATTAACCCGTTCCGATAGGAGGAGTAGCGCCAGTGCCGGGCTTGCCTCGGTCGTGCTCGTATTTGCTTTGCGAGCATGTCTGGCACCTGAACTCCGGTTTCTTGTCGTTGCTTTTATCGTAGTGAGATGCTTTTACCAGCCGATACCCGCGGTCGGCTACGCCGCCGCAGTCGGCGCAGGCGATGTCCTGCTGTATCTCCCAGACCTCGCCGCGCAGGATGTCTGTCTTCCTGAATATCCAGCGATCGACCCAGAAGAATAACAATCCTCCAAAGAGATTAGCCAGTACGGTAGACCACGTGGTTCCCAAGCTGGCAAAGCCGACGACGCATACGGCAAGTATAGGTGTGGACAGCTGCCAGCGGAGAAGGTAGAGGGTGTACTTGCGCAACAATTGCATGACGTTCCTCCTATAGATCGATTGGTCCGAACATCGGAGATAAGCCGCCACAAGATGCATGTCGAGGATCGATGGCGATAGCGGCTCGATTTGCCAAATAATATAGCATGTAAATGGTGACTGGCAAGAGGCGCGGCGGGTTTTAATTAGAGCTTCGCGAAGACCAATACGCCGTTCTGCCCGCCGAAGCCGAAGGAGTTCGATATGGAGGCGGTGATGCTCGTCTCGCGGGCTTCGTTGGGCACTACGTCAAGATCGCATTCCTGATCCTTTGTCTCATAATTGATCGTCGGCGGCAGGATGCCGTAGCGCACGGCGAGGACTGTGGCGGCGGCTTCGATGGCCCCCGCGGCGCTTAGAGCATGACCTATCATCGATTTGATCGAGCTTACAGGGACGTTCCTGTCTCCGAAGACGCGGCGGATGGCTGTGGTCTCAATCTTGTCGTTGACCTTAGTGGACGTCCCGTGGGCATTGATATATCCGATGTCCTCCGGGTTAAGTTCAGCGTTCCTCAAGGCCTCCTCGATGGCGGCCGCAGCCCACACGCCGTCCGGCTCGGGGAGCGCGATGTTGTACGCGTCGGCGGTCATACCGAACCCCTTGAGTACGGCCAGGGGCTCAGCTCCGCGCTTCCTTGCGTGCTCCATAGTTTCGAGTACCAGCAGGCCCGTGCCCTCCGCGATAACGAACCCGTCGCGGTTGGCGTCGAACGGGCGGCTGGCCCTCTCGGGCTCATCGTTGTGGCGCGAGAGCACGCTCATGCAGGCATAGCTGTCGACGACAAGCGGCGTGATGGTGGATTCCGCGCCACCGGCGATCATGACATCGGCCCTGCCCTCGCGCAGGATGCCCATCGCCGTGCCGATGGCGCAGGCTCCGGTGGCGCAGGCTGCTGAGATACCAAGGTTCGGCCCGTGAATTCCCAGGACTATCGCAGCATTGCATGCCGGCATGTTGGCGATGGACTTGGGTACCGCCAGCGGATTTACGGAGCCCGGGCCGTTTTGCAGGAACCTGAGATGTTGCTCTTCGATGCTGGCATAGTCCCAGGCAGCCGATCCGATGACGCAGCCGATCCTCGCCGGATTTTCATTTTCGATATCGAGCCCGGCGTCTTTCACCGCCTGTATCGCGGCGCACGATGCGAACTGCGAGACCCTGGCCATCCTGCGGACCTGTTTGCGGGATATGAACTCTTCGGGGTTGAAATCGGTAACTTCTGAGGCTATCCGGCTGAGGTGTCCGACCGGATCGAATGCCTGAATCCGCCGCACGCCGGACTTGCCTGAAATGAGGGCTCTCCAGAAATCATCCCTGTTGCAGCCAACCGAAGTTAAAACCCCGATGCCGCTGACGACGATCTCTTTCACGCTTGGCACTGTTTCATCTGCCTCTTTCTCAGGTGATAGACGGCTTCCTCGGTCAGTTGATCAGTGAGCTGTTTGACTGGAATTATCTCGGTGCATCTGTAGGCATTCTTTCCGGCAAAAGCGAACGCCTCTTTGAAATTTCCCTTCGCGGCCCCGAGCAAGACTTTGGCGATACAATACGGCGCAGTCCTCGGGTTGCAGGTCTTGAGACATCTGTAGGAACATTTAAACGGAATCGTCTCACCCCGCTTAATCTTCTCCACGAATGCGTTATTGATAACCCTTCCCGGCATTCTCACAGGGCTCTTGATAATTGTTATGTCGTCTTCCGTCGCATCGATATAGGCCTGCTTGAAATTACGGTGAACATCGCATTCGTTTGTGCAAACGAAGCGGGTCGCCATCTGAACTCCGGAGGCGCCAAGATCGAGCACCCGCGCGATGTCTTTCCCGTCCCAAATACCACCTGCCGCGATCACCGGAACGGGCGGATCGAACGAATTAGCGGCCTCGATCACCTCGCTGAGGATCATGTCGAGTTCAGGCACAGTGCCGTCGATCAGCTCTTCATATCCGAATCCGAGGTGTCCGCCCGCCTTTGCCCCCTCCACGATCACGGCGTCCGGCGATCTGTTGAACTGCCTTTCCCACTTCTTGCAGATGATGCTGAGCGCCCGTGCGGAGGATACGATGGGAACCAATTTTGTGGACGTTCCTTCGACCAGTTCGGGAAGATCGAGAGGAAGGCCCGCGCCCGAGATGATGATATCCACTCCTTCTTTAGCGGCGGTTACGGTCAACTCCTTATAGTTGGAGAGCGCCACCATCACGTTCACGCCGATGATACCGTCGGTCATGCTTCTGGCTTTGCGCAGCTCCTGTATCAGGGCTTCATTGTTTACCCTGACAAACTCCGATCCCGGAAGGTTTTCAAACTCTCCCAGCCCAACCGTGGCAATAACCCCCACACCGCCTTCGTTGGCCACGGCGGCGGCGAGGTTGGCTTTGGATACCCTGACCCCCATTCCACCCTGGATGATAGGTGGGTTGATCTCTAAATCGCCGATATTGAGTGATGGTATTTTGTTGCTATACATATATTTGAAGTGCTTGGCGAGTTCTCTTTAGGAAGCTGAAAACTACTCTCTGACGGTTCGTCTAAATCCGGATGGATATTACATGATGCTGTTGCTTCTTTAAGCGCCAGCTCCTTTCAGATATTTGTCTTCCGCTTTATATTGTAGCCTGTTTTTATCAAATTAGATACTCCCTGAGAGGGAAAGCAACCGATATTGAATGTATTGTTTGATGGATCGGGTTGTTTCGAGCTTTGAATTACAATCAAAAATAACGGACTCCGGCCAGCCGCCGCTTTAGCGCACGCTTGTATCTGAACTCGGGATACCCAAAGATAACCACGATGCCGGGTTGTATTTTGCGCGGCAGGCCGTACTTTTGCCTCAGTTTCTTGCCGTATTTCATCGCATATCCGGGGAATCCAAGCATGCAACTGCCCAGCCCGAGCGATTCTCCTGCGAGCATGGCGTATGTAGCGGCGATGTACGGATCGGCGGGATCGGAGTACGCGGAGCCGTAGAAATACATGGCCAGCGGCGCGTTGTAAAAGAACCAGTCCTCGCCCTTCGACGCCGTCTCGATGTATAAGTCGATCGCCGGAATAATGAAGGCCTTATAGGACTCATAGTCCTCTCCGCCTATAAAGGGGCGCATCACGGCCAGCGCCGCCGGTGAGTACATGCGTTTCCATGAACAGAGGGCCTCCAGCAGGTCGTCGCGGAAGACCCTGACCTTATCGCGTTCCCTGAAGACTAGTATGCCGACATCGGATGGCGGTATGCCCATCGGCGCTGTCGATACGGCCTCGACGATATTATCGACAGCATACGGCTCCACCTCGCGCTCCTTGAAATTGCGCACGCTGCGCCGCGCCAGTATCATATCCATAAGCTGCGTGTAAGTGGCGCGGCCCTCCCTGGACGGCATATCGATGACGTCCTCCTGATGCAACTCGCGGCCGGTGACGCTGATACAGTTGAGGGGGCAGATGCACACGCACTGTCCGCAGGCGATGCAGCCGAACAGCCGGCTCTGATCGATCTTGACAATACCCTCCGCCATATACAGCGGCGCTCCCTTGCACACCTTCACGCATAGCCCACACGCGTTGCACGTATCGTAGTCGATAACCACGTCGGCGGTACCCTTGACCCGGCCGAAGTCCAGTGACATTTCATACCTCCGATTTACCCTGCATACCTGCCGGTGTATTAACCGTGAGAACAGGAGTTCAGACGGTCGTATACTGCATGACAATTCAATTGGATGATTATAACACAGGTACATTCGTTAGCGAGAGGAAGCGGCTGTTTTTGAAATAATCCTGTGGCGATTCGTGTTGACAGCTAATTACAATCGTATTACTATAACTAATCCACGCCATGAAGGATGATGTACGGACTGATGTTGCTCAAAGGAGGATATCGTGAGGAAGATAAGCATGATTCTTGGGATTTGTCTTGTTCTGCTTGTATTCGCAGTCGGTTGCGGAACGTGCGACGAATCGGCGGTTAAGATTGATGCTGAAGTAGGGGTATCAGCCGCTGTGGCGCTGACGGAGGCTCGCGTTGATGGCCTGGTCAGTTGCATGGATACCATGTCGATGGCGGAAGAAGTGCAGTCCGTCGACTGGGAGACGATGGTAGGTCTCCTTGAGAAATTCGAGGATACGAGTATTCCGCTGGTAGTATGGTTCGCTCTGCCTGACGGCTCGTACCACACCGTCGATACGGGGCTGTCCGACGCCAATATCGCCGACCGTGACTATTTCCCCAAGGTGATGGCGGGGGAGACCGTGATCGGCGACCTGTTGGTGAGTAAATCGACGGGCAGAGAGGCGATGGTCATAGTGGTGCCGGTGAAGGATGGCGGGGATGTAGTAGGTGTTCTGGGTGTGTCGGTCTATCTTGACGATTTGAGCCAGCTCACAGCGAATGACATGGAGCTATCGAGCGATATCGTGTTGTACGCCGTCAACGGCGAGGATGTGATAGCGCTGCACACCGATACGTCGTTGATCCTGGAGGACGCATCGGAGGACGGCGATCTATCGCAGTCGGTTTCCGCGACCTCGTCGCTTCTGGGCTGGACGTTCACCCTGGGCTTCGAGTAGAATTTAGTTGTCGTAAATAAATAGAACGCCCGATGTGTCCGTTAGCCGGATGCATCGGGCTGTTGCTTTGCTGATTGAGCTTACGATTTCTGGCTGTCGGAAGCACCGGCATCAAGCCTTTTGAGCAGATCGATATATGACTCCTCGATCAGTTGTTGCCGGGAGATATTCAGTTTGCGCAGCAGTTCGTGCGCAATTGCGATCCCGGCCTCGACGGGCTCGCCTTCGTTCAGAACAACCTCCAGTTCGATGAAATGCCCGAGTTTTTCAACTCGATCCAGATGGATGCGGGTTCTGCCCACTGTAAACAGCGTGCGATGTTTGCGCACTCGGCCGCGTTGACCGTATGCGAATGAGAGCGCTTCGCGAAGCGTGTCGGGAGAGACGATCGGCGAGATGATATAAAAGGACTCTCTGGGCCCGGCGATATCGGGACGCCGGTAGAAGATCAGCTGCCCATCGGAATCAGAGAAGGCGCGGAGCTTTAATCTACCGTTGGGACAATTAAAAAACGTATCGTCGTGGGTTATCCCCATCGGACCGTGGTCAGCTATAACCGCCGCCAGTGGCAAAAGCGAATCGACGCTTTGGATTTTAGCCTTGATTTCAATATTTCGTGGCATGGATTTGCGGAATTCGTATAATCTTATTTTCTGTAAATGGAAAGAGTCGAGGGAGTTTATGTCAATATCATACCTCCCCTAACAGACTTTACGGCACATCGGCGAAAGCGGTCATGGGCGCATAGGCGACTCCCACCATGGTGGGACCGGTGTGGGCGCCCAGCACGAGGGACATGAGGCCGACCGGCAGCCAGGTGCAATCGAACCGTCGATCGACCTCCTCGCGCAGCATGGCCGCCCCTTCGGGATTGTATGAGTGGAGTACTTGTACGCGCAGCGCGCTGCCGGGCGAGTGCTGTTTGGCTATAATATCGACCAGCCCGTTGAGCGCCTTTGTAAACGTTCGTGCCTGCCCGAGTTGCGCGTAGGTGCCATTCACCTTCTCCACACCGATCAGCGGCTTGATGTTCAGCAACGAGGCTATCAGTCCTTTCATATGAGAGATACGCCCGCCGTGGATCAGGTATTTGAGTTCTCTCAGGGTGTAAATGCTCTCGCTGGCAACGCCTATTCGTCCTATCAGATCGATGATCCGTTCTTTGGGCCAGCCGACGTTCCGCGCCCGGGCGGCTGCTTCCATCTGCCATCCCGCTGCGGCGGACAGGGTTTTGGTATCGACGAGGGTGATGTTGGCTTCCGTCACCATCTCCGCCCCCGCTTTAGCCGAGTTGAATGTGCCGCTCAGGCCTGAAGACATGTGAATGGACAGGATGTCAGGGTCGTGCGCCGCCAGCCGCCGGTAGGTCTCGGCGAAGTCTCCTGCTGAGGGCTGCGATGTGACGGGAAGCCCCTCGGTTGCCGCCAGCAAACCATAGAATTCGTCCGGTTGGATATCTATGTCTTCGCGGTAGGATTTGCCGTCGAGGGTGACAATGAGCGGCACGACGTGGATATTCAGTTCGGCTACTTGTTCAGGGGGCAGGATCAGGTCTGTTCCACTATCGGTTACGATTTGCATTTCCACGCTCCTCCGTGAGCCGGCTGCGCTCTGGATGTCGCTGGCGGAACCCGCTCCGATGTGTGAAACAGTATAGCACGATGGTCGGGAACTGCAAGGGGAATCGCCGCTTTCCGGCAAGACGGAGCGGGCTATATCTATCCTTCGGGTAAGTAATCCTGCCTCACGGGCGAGAATACCTCGACTGCGATCGAGTCATCGATCATTTTCGCGCCGTGTACGGCGTCGCCCGGGATGCTCCAGCTGTCGCCGGGCGTTACGTCGAACTCCTCGCCATCGATACTTATTATAATGTGGCCTTTGACCAGATATCCGGTCTGCTCCTGCGGGTGCGAATGTTCGGGCAGGACGGCGCCTTTATCGAGCACGAACTCCGCCATCAGGGTGTTCTCACCGTAGACGATGGTCTTCATCCGTATGCCTTCGATGGGTTCGGAGTAGCCGGAGCCTGTTTTCTGATTGAACATATATGCTTCCTTACGTATAGACGGCTATGCCAGCCGTCGATTTATTCCGCGCAATGATCTACGCGCCACAGCCGGATACAGGAGAGGCGCGCCGGCAGGCGTCGGCGTGGGGTGGGAGCCTGCGCGCCCCCGCCCCCGCAGGCGAGGGGGGTGAAAATATGAACATGGTCAGGAGAAATACAACTATATGTTTCGTTACTAAATCTATACGTTGATTGAAATCGTCAAAATGAGTGTTGAATCCAATGAATACGTGGTTTACTAAAAATATTACTCGGTAGCGATTAGGCACTATATAATCCCACATTCAACATCGAAGTGCAACAGATGAAGCAGCTGCTTCCAACGGAGTTCTGAAACCGAGACACTTTCGTGGCCGATTGTTCAATAGGCTCTCCACGAGAGCTATCTGCTCATCAGTTATCTCAGCGAAATCCGTGCCTTTTGGGAAATACCATCTACTGGAAGATTAATGAGACAACTATCGTCATAGTCCTTTACCAAAAAGCTTGCTAATTTTCCTTTTGGGACTTCCAATAAAATAGCTGTACGGATGTTCTTGGCGACTTCAGGATCGACATTTGCCGTTCCCTTAGCCATCTGGTCTAAAAATACGCCTATAGTCGCAGCTCCTTCACTAAAGCCGATCAGATGAATTGGTTCATCGCTAGTGATTCTCTTCAACCTAGTTTCAAGTTGGATAAGCCTCGCCTCTGTATCATAAATACGGTTAGTCCCACTCTCAGGATCAATATCATACAAAAACCATATAGTGTCATTAGCTGGATCGTATCCAATACCAGAAATATATGATAGCAAATACCAATAATCCAGTTCAGAACTCTCTTTCATTGACCACAGTAAAACTTCCGGTCAAATGCCCGCTCGGATCAATGTACTTCAACGGGTTGTTCAAGCAGTAGCTGTACCTGTTGAGGCTCTGCGGGTTTGCCGGATCCTGCACAATGGTATCCGCGCTGATGAAGCGCCCTATCGTCGCATCATAGTAGCGGGCGTTGTAGTAGTACAGGCCGGTATCGTCCAGGCGCTGGCCGGTGAACAGCTTGTCCGTGTCCAGCGTGCCTGTTGCGGAGCGGGTTGCGCCAAAGGGGAGGTACTTGATCGCCGCCACTACATCGCCGGAGGCATTTGTGGTGACGGAGGAGGGGGAAAGGTGAACAATCGATAATAACTTCCCCGATAGACTTGTATAATAAGGAAGTATGTGATACCATAAATTTTGAAGTAATTGTATCGGGCGAACGGAGTATTAATTATGCGTGCAAAGACAAAGAAGGCTACTTTTAATCTGCATCCTGAAGTGCTGGACGCGCTGGATGAGGCTATGGCTCGCGGAGCGGCGCCCAGCAAGAACATCTTGGTGGAACAGGCGCTGGTAAAGGAGTTAAAGGAGCTGCGGAGGCAAGAGCGGCAGGCGCGATGGGAGGAAGGGGCTAAGGATTCTTTGTTGCTCAAGGATGTAGAGGAAGTTGAGGCTGACTTTCAAGCTGCCGATACTGAAACCGCCGGGCGGATAAATTGATGGCGGCGTTTCAATGGGCCGTCATCGAAGCCAATCTTGACCCTGTGGCGGGAGCCGAGCAAAAAGGGATGCGGCCTGTGCTGATAGTGAGCAACGAAGAGTTCAATCAGGCCATGCCGAACGTGACTGTCCTGCCCCTTACCTCAACCAAACGCCGTTTATATCCTTCCGAAGTTTTTCTGCCCAAAGGGAAAGCGGGTCAACCAGCTAACTCGATCATAATGGCGCATCAGATAAGGACTATCTCCAAACAACGATTGCGGGGTTTGCTTGGTTATCTGGATGACATCAGCCTGCAGCATGAAGTGCGCGAGGCCATCAAAGAGCATCTGGGCATCGATTAGCGCGATAATTCCTTGTCGCCGTACAGACGACACATTTCCCGCCTCGCGCCGGAAGAGGGCGTGCAAGGCCGGAGCCACCCTGCCGTTTGTAGCCGTCTCCGACCTCTAGGACGAGTAGCCTTCTCCGCCGAAATAAAAAGAGCCCCCGTCGCATTCAAGCCCGGAGGCTCTTTGATTGCAACAGCACGAGGTTACGAGAATGGAGGGCTGTACTCACTCTATATCTAATGATTTCAATTGCTGCTGCGGATTCCATCCTCGTGGTGGTGGCCCCCCC
>JAYEHL010000108.1:0-2721 GCA_034659515.1 Chloroflexota bacterium
TGACATTATAAATGAGGCAGCAGGCATCGATTTGGATGAACTTGACAATGCTCCCGCTATCATAAGTGAAAACTTAATGTTCCCTTATGAAGCAGGTCTCGACTTTATCATGGAATTCGAAGACTGGGATGCGATTAACGAAGCTTTCAGCGATCCGCCTCAGTCTACAGAACAAATCATACACCCCGAGAAATACCTCAGCGTCACCTATTTCGATAAGCCTCAAACAATCGCCATGCCCGATATCGACAGCGCTCTCGGCGGGACATGGGAGATGAAATACAGCGATGTCCTAGGAGAGTTCAACACGAGAATATATCTCGAAGCTTTTCTCACCAACACATCCGCCGGCGATGCTGCAGCGGGCTGGGACGGAGACAAGCTGGAATACTGGAAAAATAACGCCGGCGAGCAGCTTCTTGTCATGTACTGGATATGGGACACGAGAAACGACGCCGAAGAGTTTTTCGACGCCTACCTAGATTTCATGGAGGAAAAGACCGGCGGCGACTGGAATCTGGCCCTTGACGATACGTGGGACAGATGGTGGCAAACGGACGACCGGAGCGTTTATCTGTCAAAACAGGGCTCGAATACACTCGTAGTGATCACTACTGACATAGACATCGTCGAAGACCTGGTAGCAGAGTTTGATTAAACCATTACAGCGGTATCGACGACGGCGATATCATCGGCATTGGATTCCGCAGGATACAGGCCTGAATATCTGCTCCGGCAGTTGAATCGACTATAAACAGACGAGTTCATTTGTCGATGGTATATCGGAGGCTAATTCGGATTCACCCGAGTCGACCTCGATGAAATACCCTCAGATCCGAGCACGACTTCACCATCCGTAACCTGGCCGCCAAGCGATACTCAAAGCAGATCGCACGATGTAGTCATCGTGGGAACACACCCACAACAAGCCCCCGCTAGGTATCACATCCAACCACATTATCCCAAATATAAATAACATGAAATAATACTTGTCAATTTTTATTAAAAAAGCTTGCTTTTCGGGTGGGCAAAGCGGTATCATATACATGTATCTAGGAGGTTACCGAATTGTCTCACCGAGTTAAGAGAGTTGTACTTCCCTTCGCAGCACTGGTCGGACAGCAAGACCTCCAACTGGCCCTGCTGCTGAACGCTATAAACCCCAGCCTCATGGGAGTCCTAGTAACGGGCGAGAAAGGTACCGGTAAGTCCACTGCCGTCAGAGCGCTTGCCGATCTGCTCCCCGAGATCGAGGTGGTGAGGTGCCGCTTCAACTGCAGTCCCAGCAATCCATCGCTCCAGTGCAACGATTGCAACGATAAATACCTCCAGGGAGAAAAACTTGCCACCGTGACCAGAAAGACGAAAGTGGTGGAACTGCCGCTGGGAGCCACCGAGGACAGGGTGGTGGGGACACTCGACATCGAGAAGGCATTGAGCGAGGGGATAAAGGCGCTGCAGCCCGGCATACTGGCCGAGGTCAACCAGGGCATACTGTATATAGATGAGGTGAACCTGCTGGACGACCACCTTGTAGACGTCCTGCTCGACTCCGCCGCCATGGGCGTGAACAGCGTCGAAAGGGAGAGCATATCCATTTCGCACCCCTCACGATTCATCCTGGTAGGGACCATGAACCCGGAGGAGGGGGAGATACGCCCCCAGCTCCTGGACAGGTTCGGGCTATCGGTAAATGTAAAAGGCCTGAAGGACCCGAAGGAGCGGATCGAGATCATAAAGCTGGTCGAGGATTTCGAAAAGGATCCCGAATCGATTGCTAACAAATATGATCATGAACAGGCCGACATCCGACAGAGGATTCTCAACGCACGAGAGATACTGAACGATGTCGAGATTCCGGCTGACCTTTTCAACACTATCATCAATATCTGCATCGAATTCGAGGTTCACGGGCATCGGGCGGACTTCCTCATCGCCAGGGCGGCAAAGACGATAGCCGCATACAACCAGCGGAAGGTTGTCGCCGAAGAGGACGTGGAGAAGGCGGCGGAGCTGGTGCTGCCGCACAGGATGAGGCGACTGCCCTTCGAGGAGCCGCAGCCGGTAACGGACAAGGTCAAGCGCATAGTCCGGCAGCGGAAGGCCGCCGCACCCGTCGTCGCGAGCGAAAGCCGCGAGGTAGGCGGCGGCGATGTCGGCGAGGTACGCATCGTTGCGCCGGAGAGCTCGCCGCCGAGAAGGCTTGAGAAAGCGCTGGTCATAACGGAACGGAAGAAGATCACCGTAAAGCCAAAGAAAGACAATAAGCAGAGGGCGGGTTCGGGCAGGAGGACGCGAACACTGAGCACCAACAGCGGCAAGTATGTAAGGGCGAAGATGCCGCAGGGGAAAACCACCGATATCGCCGTAGATGCCACCATAAGAGCGGCCGCGGCAAGGAACGGCGATTTGAACATAAAGCAGGACGACATCAGGGAAAAGGTCAGGGCAAAGAAGGTCGCTTCGATCATAATGTTCGTGGTGGATGCCTCCGGCTCGATGGCGGCAATAAAGGGATTGGATCTAACGAAGTCCACCGTCATGTCCCTCCTTGAAGATTCCTACCAGAAAAGGGACAGGGTGGGAATGATCGCCGTCGCGGGCAACAAGGCCCAGGTAGTGCTTCAGCCCACCTCCAGCGTACAGCTGGCCGTCAAACATCTTCGGGAGATCCCGACCGAAGGATTGACCCCGCTTTCCGACGGCCTCTACAAAGGATTC
>JAYEHL010000109.1:0-2709 GCA_034659515.1 Chloroflexota bacterium
ACCCAAATACGTAAGCGAGCTACGACGGCTGGCGCCACCTATGCGTGATATCATCGTATCAGGTACGAGCATCGGTACGAGTCCAGGTCTGCTCATCCATCCGAAGACACGACTACTGCACATCCGTATCAAGAGTCATCAATTACATCTCATAGGCCAGGCGCGCAAGCGTCGGCGGTAGTCTATCGACTGAGGTTTTGCGTTCCCTTTTTCCTCAAGACGACGACTACCGTTTATATATTATCGCTGAGGTATCCGCGCTCCATCACATCTAGAGGTAACCGCTCCGCCAGCGGGTATATCCGCCAGCAGCTCAGATATTACATCCGTCGGCATCCGGCTACACGCATCGGGGTTTTAAGACGTCCACTCGTCGGGGGGTACCACCACTTGTAGAAGAAATGTGGTGGTGCCCCCCTCCTCGTGGACTCAGGATGCCGGCCGCAAAGGGGGGTGGTAGGTCTATGGAAGGTGGAAAAAAAAGCGAAGCTTTCCAGCAATCCTCATATCCTATAAGGATATGGATTGCTTCCCGCTTCTTCTCTTTTTTTTTCCACCCTGATTGGATTCTTATAAAAAACCCCGACACGTAGCCGGATGCCTCCTCCCAGATACAGGCCTTAGACATCAGAACGGCAACAGGCCTGGAAAGGCTATATATAATGAGAGAATCTGAATCTGCTGGCGGATATACCCGCTGGCGTCGCTAGGCGGTGCTAAGTGTGCGGCTTCTCCTGCTCATGCTTAATCGGACCGCTAAGAAGCCAATCGGACATCGGAAGCCCACCCACCCACCCGATGCTAGGGCGACGGGCGTTGCTACCCGATGCTAGGGCGACGGGCGTTGCTACCCGATGCTAGGGCGGCGGAGCTGCTGACTCGTTCGCATTTCTCTTTTTTGTTCTTGACATTTACCCCCCTACCCCCCATCTTACTTTTTCACGGTTGCTCGGAGATTTCGCACAGTGTCTCAGTTTATATATTATGTACACTCTTTCCGTCGTTTCTCTCTTAAGGTAAAATATCCTATATCCGTGAAGAAACGACATTCCGATGTCGTTTCTTCTAGTTACGCCGAGCAAAATTTGCAACTCAAATTACGGAGGCAATCATGAAAAACAAACCCGACCCGCTGCCACAGGCCGAAATGCAAATCGAGCCAGCTGTCCACAAGCCAAGAATCTGGTTCGATGACAGCTTCAATCCGCCCATTCATACCAACCCTGAATCCGATGTCGGAAAAAAACGACATGTCGTATCCGCCTCTGGCGAGCACTCAGAAAACGACACGGCAGAAATTATCAAAACCGACATCGAGCGACTGAAAAGCGACATCCGAAAAGATTTCGGGCTCCTAAAATCTCAACTAATCGGTCTGAAGCCAGCGGACCTAATCAAGATGGAGCACCAAATCAAGGTGCCGATGCACGGCAAGCGAGTACCGATAATCCCGCACTACGGACTCGCCGGCCTGCCGAGCCGCGACCCAGCCGCCGACGTAAACCCCAATGTCCATGACCCTGAAACGCTCAACACGCTGACACAAATCCTGGCCAGACACAAAGCCCTGCGGATAGACGGACCCAAAACTGAGCGCAATCTGGCTCTGGTGCTCCTCATGCTGGGGAGCGGCTACGGCGCAACCGACCTATCCATATTCGCGCCCGCCCACCTCGCCGCCCGCAAGATTTTCCAGCCGTCCACATTCCACGCCGTGAGCTACGCCAGGTCTAGACCGCGCAACTCTCTCATAGATGTTGTGGCCGACTGGCTCGCATCATCACCGCCGGCCACCAAGCACACGCCATATTTTGCGCCGCTGGGCGCGCGCCAAATCCAACGCATCATCGGAGCCACGGCCGCGCCCTATACGGGCGTGCACCTCAAGCGCATCTATCGCCACATCATCGAGGACCCGGACGCGTTCTTATCATCGCTACAGCGCGCCCACCTCAAGATTCTAGCCGACGACCCGCGCCCACGACACCTGCAACAATTCCCATACACCAAACACGTTAGAAATTACTCAAGCGAAAAGCCCATCAACAAAGCCCTTGACAGCAACCTTTTAACACTGCATTCTGTGCTCAATGACTAGGACGAAAAGGACGAAAGCGAAAACACCTCTCAAACACCGCAAGGAGTCGGCGGCGGCGACCCACAGCCGAGCAACCACCGTCGCCGACCCTCTCATACGCTGTGATTTCTGCGGCAGAAAGTTCATCTTCTCCGCACTCAAAATCCTGCCGAACGAGCAACAGATATGCAAGGACTGCCTCGCTCGCATGTACAGCCGCGACCCCTGGAGACTGTCGCAACATCGCTGTAATCCTCGCCGTCGCCGAAATGAAATCAAGGCGGAACTATAAACGACATAGATAACGACATCGAGCTTGTCTTCCTGGAGTCTCCCAACGATGGTGGATTTTTTCTGCTCAGCCCTAAATCCCGCACGCACCCAATCGAACCGCGCCATCTCCTAGTCCTCAAAACGCTGGTCGAAACGCACCCGTCGCCCATCGAGACAATCATCAACACATACGTACCCAAATACGTAAGCGAGCTACGACGGCTGGCGCCACCTATGCGTGATATCATCGTATCAGGTACGAGCATCGGTACGAGTCCAGGTCTGCTCATCCATCCGAAGACACGACTACTGCACATCCGTGTGCAATCTCATCAGCTACATCTCATAGGCCAGGCGCG
>JAYEHL010000110.1:0-2691 GCA_034659515.1 Chloroflexota bacterium
GTAATGCTTTCCGGCGAGACTGCCGTTGGTAAATACCCCGTACAAACAGTGAGAACGATGGCGAAGATCGTAGCCGAAACCGAGAGCGCGCTGCAATACTCAAACATGCTTATCGATAAGAGCCGACAGGTAACCGCACATACGGACGATGCCATAAGCTTCGCCGCTTGCAGCATCTCGCATCAGCTCAACGCATCGTGCATAGTGGCGTACACGGCCTCGGGGAGCACCGCCCTTCGCGTATCGAGATGCCGTCCCAAGGCCCCTATCCTAGCGCTCACGCCCCACGCCAGCGTGGCGCGAAGGCTCATCCTTAGCTGGGGCGTGGAACCCTACGTGACGAATGAACCCAGCAATATCGATGTAATGTTTAACAACGCAGCGCAGTTAGCTTCGAAAACCGGAATCGCCAAAACCGGCGATAGAGTAGTGATTACCGCCGGCATACCCATGGGAAAGCAGGGCAGCACGAACGTCGTGAAGGTTCAACCGGTCGAATAGCGGCTGTATGGACTGATCAGGTTAGTTGTTAAGATTAGCCTGACGGGTTCCATTAAGACTATGCCTGCGCTTTTACCAATCGATATAAGTGTCCGTTTAATTTGGCTCCGCTGTCAAAAACTCAGTGAATAGCTTCACCCGTCTATGCTTATCTGTTCCCGTAACCACGCAAGCCATATATCGATACCTTCACCCGTCGTGCACGACACCTCGATGACCTCTACCTTATCGTTCAGTCCCTTGACCGACTTGCGATATGCAGCGGTATCGAATTTCGCGTAGGGCAACAGATCGACCTTGTTGACGACAACGACATTGGCGACGGTGAACATCAGCGGGTACTTGAGCGGCTTGTCGTCGCCCTCCGGCACGCTGGCAAGCACCACATTTTTGTGCGTGCCCAGAGCGAACTCGGCGGTGCAGACCAGGTTCCCCACGTTCTCGACGAGCAGCAGGTCGATATCGTCCAGCGGCATATTATTCAACGCCCGCTGCAACATATTGGCGTCCAGGTGACACTCGCCGCCGGTATTTATCTGGAGGACTGGAATACCCTCCCTGGCGATCCTCTCGGCATCGATGCTGGACTGCACATCGCCTTCGATAACGCCGATCCTGACCGCAGCCTCGAGCCCCTTTATCGTCTTCAGAATTAGGCTGGTCTTGCCCGCACCCGGCGTCGACATCAGGTTCAACGCAGGCACGCCCTTGCCGTCAAGAATCCGGCGATTCTCCGCGGCGATCTGGTCGTTAGCGCTTAAGATATCTTTGAGTACCTTTATCTCCATCTCAGTCCACCTCTATACTTTCTACGAACAGCTCGGTTCCGCCCACGAGCTGGATATTATTGCCTTCACAACCGGGACAGACCCAGTTCAACTCTTCGATAACGAACTCATGACCGCAATCGCGGCAGCGCCCCGTCATCGGCACGCGCGCGAACGATAGCTTCGCCTCCTCAGCGATAGTGCCTTTGCTGAGATGATCGAAGTAGAATTGCATGCACTCGTCGACGAAGCCGCTAAGCTCTCCGGCGACCACATTAATCCTCGTCACCTTCGTGGCCTCAGCCTTCCCGGCGTGCTCCAGAACGAGATCGATCAAGCCCTGCGTGATAGCTAATTCATGCATGTCAACAAATCCTCGGCAGCGGATCGCCCGTCAGCATATCTACGATACGAGAGGAGCCAATCGCAGTACGCATCACTACGCGGCCCGGATGCCCGCCGGAGACCTCGCCGATAACCGCCGCGTCCCTGCCATACGGATGTCGCCGCATCGCCTCGAGGACGGCGTCCGATGGCGGAACGATAGCTATCAGCTTGCCCTCGTTTGCGATATACAGCGGATCGAGGCCCAGCATCTCGCACGCCGCCGCCACCTCCTCGCGCACAGGTATCGCTTCCTCATCGATCATGATTCCTACATTCGATTGCTGCGCCAGTTCGTTGAGCGTAGTGGCCAGCCCGCCCCTCGTCGGATCGCGAAGTGAGTGGATGTCAGGACAGGTCTCCATCATTGCAGTCACAAGGCCATTTAGCGGCGCGCAATCGCTTTCGAGCGTCGTCGAGAAGCTCAGGCCCTCGCGCTTGCTGAGTACGGCGATGCCGTGGTCGCCGATGGTGCCGCTTAAAATGACGGCATCGCCCGGCCTAGCATTGCCGCCCGATATATCGACGCCCTCCTGTATCAAGCCGATACCGGCTGTATTGATAAATATCCTATCCGCAGCGCCGCGGTGCACCACCTTGGTATCGCCAGTGACGATGTCAACCCCCGCCTCGTCCGAAGCGCTCTTGATGGAGGCAACGATGCGGTCGAGGTCTTCGAGGGGCAGTCCCTCCTCGATTATCACCGCCAAGCTGAGGTACAACGGACGCGCTCCGGACATCGCCAGGTCGTTCACCGTGCCGCACACCGCCAGCTTCCCGATGTCGCCGCCGGGGAAGAATATCGGGCTGACCACATAGCTATCGGTGGTGAACGCCAGCCTTCCCTCAAAGAGAACGACGGCCGAATCGTCCAGCTTGGCAAGGAGAGGATTGTTCAGCGCGCTGACGAACCTTTTCGACACCAGGTCGTGCGCCATCCTGCCGCCGCTGCCGTGGGCCAAAAGTATTCGATCGTAATCAGACATTCCCGTTCCTGGCATACATATGATAAGCAGCGCAGGTGCCCTCCGAGGACACC
>JAYEHL010000111.1:0-2683 GCA_034659515.1 Chloroflexota bacterium
GCTGATCACACGGATGAAACGCAAGGGAGCTGAAGAGACCCTGAACGCTGTAATTAACCGATTAGGAGCATTGCCGCAGAAATTCCGCAGAACATTGACCCTTGATAATGGGACAGAGAACACAAAGCATGAGATAATAACCGAAGGAATCGGGATTAAGTGCTACTTTGCACATCCGTATGCTTCGTGGGAAAGAGGCACAAATGAGAATGCAAACGGCCTCGTTAGATGGTATTTCCCAAAAGGCACGGATTTCGCTGAGATAACTGATGAGCAGATAGCTCTCGTGGAGAGCCTATTGAATAATCGACCGAGAAAGTGTCTCGGTTTCAGAACTCCGTTGGAAGCAGCAGCTTCATCTGTTGCACTTCGATGTTGAATGTGGGACGATAATAACAAAATCCATTGGTTAATGGGGGTTAATTTTTATCAAGTCGCCCTCCGTGCGAGGTCGTGGATTGAAGCTTCGTCATCACCCCCTCATCCTCCCTCTAATCCCCCTCCCGTATTGACACCTCCCCCCTGCTTGAGGCACAATTCCGTTTGAGCTATAAAAAGCAATGAAGAAAGAGGATAAGAGCTATGTGGTACCAGGAAGATTATGTTCTCGACAATGTCATCGTTTCCGTGGAGCCGTATCTGGTCACGGAGGAGGAGATCATAGAGGTGGGCCGCCGCTGGGACCCCCGTCCCTTCCACATCGACCCCGCGGCCGCGGCGCAGCTGCCTTTCGGCAGCGTTATCGCCTGCTCGGCGCACCTGTTCTGCATACTGTCCTGGTTATCCCACCACATGGAGGACGACACGGCCGCCGTGGCCGGACTCGGCTGCAACAACATCAAGATGCATGCGCCCGTATGTCCCAACAATAAGATAACCCTGAAGGCTAAATGCATTGAATCCAGGCCGTCAAAGACCCAGCCGGACATCGGCATAGTGACGGTTCAGAACAATCTGTTCAACCAGCTGGACGAGAAGGTCTTCACTGCCGATGTCTCATTCCTGGTGACGCGCCGTCCCAGGCAGGAGGGCTAGACCGGGAACCCCTTCCCTCTCAAACCATCGACCGCCCCTGTGATATAATAGCGCCCATGAAGCCCCTGATCATAGCGACAGCCATCCTGCTGGCCGTGCTTGCATGCGCCACGTCATGCGCCCGCGTCGCGCCCCCGGACGAGGCGGGGCCATACCAGATCGGCAATTACAGCGTATCCTACAACAATTCGGAATACGGCACATTCGACGCTAAAATACGCTACCCGGCCCTGAGCGATGGCGAGCTTGCCCCATGCGACGTCTCCGGCAGCCCTTACCCCGGCATAGTGGTCAGCAGCGGCCGCAGCGGCGGCGAGTGGTCCGTCACATGGATCTCGGAGCGCCTCGCATCGCACGGCTACGTGACGCTCGCCTTCACTCCACCCGATGCCATGTCGAACTCCACCACCCAGTGGACGGACGGTTTCACCGGCGGCATCGCCGAGCTGAAAACACAGAACGACACGGCCTCTTCGCCGATATACGGGATGGTCGATACGGACACGTTCGGCGTCATCGGCTTTTCGATGGGGGGTGCCGGGTGCATCGAGGCTGCGGGGACGAACGGTTCGGATGTCGATGCCATCGTCGCCCTGGCGCCGGCGGGGTATAACGCAAGCGGCGCGGAGACCGTCACCATGAGCGCCGCCCGCAACACGAGTGTTCCGATACAGTTACAGATAGGAACCGCCGACTCGTTCGTGCCGCCGGAGCGCGTCTCGCCGTACTATTTCGATCTCATACCCGATACCGCGGCGAAAGAGTACATCGTGATCGACGGCGGTAACCACATAGGTTTCCTCGATCAGGTCTTTGCAGAAGTAGCGGATTCCCTCGACATGGATGCGCCCGGCACCATCGGCTTCGAGGAGCAGCGACGCATATCCGGCCGCTATTTCACCGCGTGGTTCCAGTACCACCTGAAAGGCATCGAGGGATACCGCTCGTATATCTACGGCGATGGGGCCGTTGTGGGCAATGTCTCGACCTTCGAGTACGACATTCCCTAGCTGGTTCGAAGAGGTAAAATACATAGTGACAGGCCGGGAGGAGATGCAGTGAAAGGCTTCCGCACGCCGTCGTGGAAAAGGATGAAGGACATCCGCAATACAGCCGCCATAAAGTCGCGCGCGGACGATAAGAAGACGATCAGGCCCGGGAAGAAAAAGAAAAAGGGGTGACCGTCCCTGCCGCGGAGTCGGAAATCGGGACCAAAATCGATTGTGTTTCATCCCTGATCCGAAATAGATATAATTTTAGTGGCTAAAACGGGACTTTACCCAATTTAATTAACAATTCATACCTGTGAATCAACAAAGTTGAGAATACTATCAAAAAACATCAATTTTATATATAGATACCCTTGATCACTATGCGTAACTCTCTCTGACGCCCTGCAAGCCGCTGCAAACGTATTGCTCAAACTATTCGATAGTGCTATTATACCGTCGCACAACCTACACGAACAATTAATCGAGAAGCAATATGAGCTATTATTGTTTATTTATAGCAAAATTGATACATGCAAATATAATTACCTGAACATAACTCATGCAGCGATCAGAAACCCGGTAAATAAAGCTCTCGCAGGGAGTTATAAATATGAGCGACCTGATGACAACGAAAGAAGCCTCCGAATACTTGAAGC
>JAYEHL010000112.1:0-2670 GCA_034659515.1 Chloroflexota bacterium
ACCATCCCCTACGGCTTGTACCGCTGTCACGGTTTCGTCTCCGCGCCCTTAGCCGCACAGACCGGATTTACCGAGGACGATCTTAAGCTGTTTTGGGAAGCGCTTAAGAACATGTTTGAACATGATCATTCAGCGGCGCGTGGGCAAATGGCCACCCGCAAGCTTGTAGTCTTCAAACATGAGTCGGTGATGGGCAATACACCCGCTCACAAGCTTTTCGATCTGGTAAAGGTCTCAGCTAAAACCAATCCTGTTCGAGAATTCAGCGACTACAATGTGGATGTTCCCACACAGTCACAAATGCCGCAAGGTGTCACTATTATGGAGATGATATAAGAGATAAAATCCATGTATTCTGAAGACGACCTCCTGCCCATCTCAGCGTTGCAGCACCTCGCTTTCTGCGGGCGGCAATGGGGGCTTATCCATCTGGAACAGGTATGGGAGGAGAATCGGCTAACGAGCGAGGGGCGCCTGCTACACAATCGGGCCGACGAGCCGGAGACCGAGGTGCGCGGCGATCTGCGCATAGCGCGGGGATTGCGCTTGCGGTCGCTCAGGCTGGGGCTTTCTGGGATAGCAGATGTCATCGAGTTTTACCGCATGGCGGAGGACGACAACCGTCTAGGGGTGCGGCTGGAAGGCGTGGCCGGGATGTGGAAACCGCTGATCGTGGAATACAAACGCGGTCGGCCCAAGATAGGACACGAGGATGAGGTTCAGATATGCGCTCAGGCGATTTGTCTTGAGGAGATGCTGGGAATTGAAATGACTGACGCCTGTTTTTTCTACGGCAAACCGAGGCGCAAGTATAACGTAGTTTTGAGCGACGGACTTCGTGATAAGACCGAGGCTCTTTCGATGCGTCTCCACGAATTGACGGAGCTAGGCAAGACACCTGAATCGGAATACGGCAAGAAATGTAAGAGCTGCTCGCTCATCGATGTCTGTCTGCCTAAAGCTTCGGGGAAAAGCGGAAGTGTACGGAGGTACATGGCAAAGGCCATCGCAGGGGCGGAGGAGAATACGCTGTGATAACCTTCCGCCGGAGTTTAAGTTGACAGGATAACAGGATGAACATGATGTCTAACTAAGGGAGAGTTTAAGTTGACAGGATAACAGGATGAACATGATGTCTAACTAAGGGAGAGTTTAAGTTGACAGGATAACAGGATAGACGAGATATTGTGAAGGCTGAGGAGGAGTTTTTGGACGGGAATAATCCAGTTGATCCTGTGATCTTGTCGAGAAGATAATGACAGGGGAAGGTTTGATGGAATATGAAGCGGTGACCGAGGAAATCATCGGCTGCGCTTACTGTGTTTATAACAAAATGGGGTTTGGCTTCTTGGAGAGTGTCTATGAGAAGTGCTTACTGATTGAATTGTACAAGACTGGTCTTAAGGCAGAATCTCAAAAACCAATCACAGTGTATTACGATGATCAGATCGTAGGAGAATTTGTGGCGGACATTATTGTGAACGATACGATCATCGTAGAGTTGAAATCGGTGAGGCAAATAGTAAAAGCTCATGAGGTACAGCTTGTGAACTATCTCGTCGCAACAGGCAGATCGCTGGGGCTTCTCATCAACTTTGGGGAGCACAAAGTTGAAATCAGGCGAAAGGTCAGGAAGCTTGAGTGAAGGTTGGATTTTTGACGGGATCAACAGGATGGACATGATGTTTGACCGGAGAAGGTTGATTGGACAGGATGTTGTGAAAGGCGGAGAAGGTGGTTTCCGGTGTGGAGCAATCGAGATAATCCTGTCGAAAGAATCGTTAGAACAGACGGACGGTTGCACATGAAACATATACTCAATACGTTATATGTCACCACACAGGGATCGTACCTTGCGCGCGAAGGTGAGACGGTGCTGGTGCGGGTGGATGGCGAGACCAAGCTTCAGGTGCCTATCCATACATTAGGCAGCATCGTCTGTTTCGGGCAGGTATCCTGCAGCCCGCCTTTGATGGGGCTGTGTGGTGAACGCAACGTGCACATTTCTTTCCTCTCTGAGAGGGGACGATTCCTGGCAAGGGTTCAAGGGCCGGTCTCCGGTAACGTACTGCTCAGGCGCGAACAATATCGGAGGGCGGACGATGAAGCCGCATCAGCCGAAATGGCGCGGGCTATGGTCATCGCCAAGATATCCAATTGCAGGACGGTGCTAATGCGCGCCTTGCGTGACCGGCCCGAAGCCGACGGCGTGTCGGAGATGTCCCGGGTCGCCGAAGAGCTTTCACAGCATCTCTCCGGGCTTGAGGAGACACTTCCTCTGGATACAGTTCGCGGAAAAGAGGGGGACGCCGCGCGGACGTACTTCGGCGTTTTCAACCACCTGATAACGAATCAGAAAGAAGACTTCTTCTTCCATGAGCGCAGTCGCCGCCCGCCTTTGGACAATATGAACGCCCTGCTCTCGTTCTTGTATACACTGCTGGTTCACGATGTTGCAGCGGCACTCGAAGGTGTCGGCCTCGATCCGGCGGTGGGATACCTTCATCGTGACCGTCCCGGAAGGCCAAGCCTCGCTCTGGATATGATGGAGGAGCTGCGCCCGTTCATCGCAGATAGAATGGCACTATCGCTGGTCAACCTGCAACAAGTAAAAGGCAAAGGCTTTCGAAAAACGGAGACGGGTGCGGTCATGATGGACGACGAAACGAG
>JAYEHL010000113.1:0-2648 GCA_034659515.1 Chloroflexota bacterium
AGGCCGCTTTTTTTATGTTTTATATATAAAACAACAAAACGCCACAACCTAAATTATGACGTTTTGTTATTCTCAGCGCTGTCTGCTAATAGATTAGGACTTTCCGATTCGATATACCTTTGTGCCACAGCTCGGGCACGTTCCCTGTGTAGCGGGTCGCCCATTCTTCATGGTGATCGACTTGGCGCCCTTAATCTCCACCTTTTTTCGGCACTTCATGCAATAAGCTTGCATTACCACCTCCTGTTTAAATATGCCAAGAGCCTAGCACGTATACGCAAATCTGTCAATAGGTTTGACGAGTGGATTTTAGATTTGGAAGGTATTCGTATCTGTTCGACGGTACTTAGAACGCTCTGAGTAACCTTTGAAGACACCGATTGCTAACCTCCCTTAATCGCTATATGTTTTTGCTGCCTTCGCTTCAGTATCCTTCGACTGTCTTGGGAATCGCCTGGCTATGGGCTTCCTTCAGGTCGGCTACTGCGATGTTAATGCAGTCGTTTATAATCAGCGCGTCTCCCCTGACCTCTCCGATGGCGGCGCAAGGCGTGTTGTGCTTACCACAAACGGCTTCGATCTGATCCCGCTTGTCGTGGGCCGCGCTGACGATGATCCTCGACTGTGATTCGCCGAAGAGCAGCGCATCGATCCTGATCTTGTTGGGAATCGAGATAGCGGCGCCGCACCCGCCGAGGATGCAGCACTCCGCCAGGGCGACGGCCAGTCCGCCGTCGGAGCAATCGTGGGCGCTGGATACGAGTCCCTGCGCTATCATCTCGGACACCGCCGCCTGCACGTCCCTCTCTCGTTCCAGATCGATTGCCGGGGGCGCGCCTTTCTTTATATCGTGCATCACGCTGAGATACTGTGAGCCGCCGAGCTCCTCCTTGTTCTCACCTATAAGGATGATCGCATCGCCATCGTTTTTAAAATCGGCGCTGGCGATTTTTGCAACATCGTCGATAATACCCACCATGCCGATGACGGGCGTGGGATACACGGCCCCCCTGGGGTTTTCGTTGTTGAAGCTTACGTTGCCGCTGACCACAGGGAGGTCGAAAGACTTGCATGCCTCGGTGATGCCCTTTACCACGTTTTTGAACTGCCAGTAGATCTCCGGATTGAACGGATCGCCGAAGTTCAAGCCGTCCGTAACGCCCAGCGGTCGCGCACCGCAGCAGACTAGGTTTCGTGCGGCCTCCGCCACGGCGATCTGTCCGCCCGCGAACGGATCGAGATAGCAATACAGACCGTTGCCGTCGATGGTCGCCGCAATAGCTTTGTTCATTTGGTCGGCATAGTAGATGCCTGCGTCGTTGCCGCTTTTGACGCACAGCGGCGATGTCAGCTTCGAGTCGACCTTTCGGGCTATCCACTCTTTGGAGGCGAGTGTCGGCGAAGAGAGCAGCGTCTTGAGGGCTTGATTGTAGTCCTCCGGCTGCTCGATTCCGGATAGATCGAGCGCCCTGGTCTCTTTCAAGTATCCGGCCTCTTTCGACTCCCTTTCGTATTCGGGGCCTTTTGCCAGCGATGCTGCGGGAACTTCCGCCACAACTTCCCCGTTCTCTTTTACCCTCAGTATTTTATCGTCCGTCACTTTGCCGATCACGCTGTACTCGACGTCCCACTTATCGAACACGGCTTTGACGTCGTCGAGTTTCTCCAGCTTTATAATGAGGAGCATTCGTTCCTGTGATTCGGAGAGCATGACCTCATAGGAGTTCATCCCCTCCTCCTTGCGCGGCACGAGCGAGATATCGATCTCCATCCCCGTACCTGCCTTATCGGCAGTCTCGCTCGTCGAGCACACGATGCCCGCCGCGCCCATATCCTGCATGCCTACTACCAGTTTCTTCTCTGCGAGTTCGATGCATGCCTCGCATATCTTCTTGCCGATAACGGGATCGCCGATGGCAACGGCGCCCTTCTTCGCTTCGGCGCTCTCGTCCAGGCCCGCCGAGGCGAAGCTCGCCCCTTCGACGCCGTCACGTCCGGTGCGCCCGCCGGCGATTATCACCAGGTTGCCCGGGCCATCAGCGCGAGCCTTTATGATGTCATCCTTTTTCAGTAGGCCGACGACCATCGCGTTGACCAGGGGGTTTCCCTGATATGACGGATCGAAGTATACCTCGCCGGCTATGGCTGGCAGGCCGACGGCGTTGGCGTAATCGGTGAAACCACGCGCTATTTCCTTAAAGAGGTACTTGGTCCGTTCGTCGCTCAGCATGTCGAATCGCAGGGAGCTTAAAAGGAACAGAGGGCGCGCGCCGACGGTAAAGATATCGCGTATGCACCCGCCGCCGCCAGTGGCGCTGGCCTCGTAAGGCTCGACGGCCGAGGGGTGATTGTGAGACTCAACCTTGAACACTATCGCATACTCGTCATCGACCGATACTGCGCCTGAGTTCTCGCCGGCGGTGAGAAATACGCTCTTGCCCTCGGTGGGAAGTCCCCTCAGTACCTTTATCGAATTTTTGTACGAACAGTGTTCGGACCACATCGCAGAGTACATTCCCAATTCGGTATAATTGGGTTCCCGCCCCAGAGTCGTTTTAATCGTATCGTATTCCGAAGCATTGAGACCCATTTCCTCCGCCATTTCAGCGGCCGTTTTTTGCTCTGCCATGGTTCCCTCCTTTTACTTT
>JAYEHL010000114.1:0-13502 GCA_034659515.1 Chloroflexota bacterium
GCCTCGATGTCTGTGCCCGGGAGTACCCCGATACCTTCCGTATGTACTTTCGCATCACCCCTTTCTCTTCCCTCTTAAGCCGAGGATAGCCGAATCTGATCAGTAAACCCTCTATCCAGGCTTTCTTCTCCTCAACAGATACTGCCGCAAATTCCAGCCCATTGCTTCCATCCAGAAATTCCTTGACCTGTTCGATTGTTTTTACGTTGTCATCGCTCATGATCAGTCGCATGGCCCAATCATAAACGGGATGACTCTCTCCTTCAGGCTCATCTCCCTTTGGAAACCGACGCCTCCTCCAGGCTCATTTTCCATTGGAAGAGAGTTACTATTGACAATGAGTAAGACCTATGCTATTATTCTCATTTGCGGATGAATACCTCGACGCTTTTTTTAGTTCCTCATATCTTCTAACTTCCGATTATCTATTTCTGGAGCTATTTTGCCATTTTTTAGGGGGATTGTATGAGTGCCACATTGCCGGTGTCTTGGGGTGCAGAACCTCGAAAGTCATTCTCAAGGATAGCCCATGTTCTGGAGGTGCCCCATCTAATCCAGATACAGCTTAACTCTTACCGCAGGTTCTGTGACGAAAGGCCTTATTCGTTGAACCGCGAGGAGAAAGGAGGCCTCAGGGCCCTGTTCGATGAGGTCTCTCCGATCCAGGATTTCACCGGCTCGAGGTTCGAGTTGCGTTTCCTGAGCTACGGGTTTGGTGATAAGAGCGGGGCCCAGATGCCCCTGTTCAAGGATGATGATTCATTTTGGGAGTATATGTGGAATGCTGCTCCTGAGAAGCGCTCGGAGCGCGAGTGCCGGGAGCGCGATATAACCTTCTCGGCACCCCTGTATGTCAAGGTACAACTCGTTATCAAAGACACCGGCGAGATCAAGGAGCAGGATATCTTCATGGGCGACTTCCCCTTGATGACCTCAAAGGGAACCTTTGTTATAAACGGTGCTGAGAGGGTGGTCGTCAGCCAGCTGATTCGCTCGCCCGGCGTTTATTTCACGCTTGAGCAGGACGTGGCTACCGGTCGTCAGCTGTGCTTCGGTAAGCTTATACCGGAGCGCGGCGCGTGGCTGGAATTCGAGACCAGCAGTAAGGATGTAATCTCAGTCAAGGTAGATGGAAAGCGTAAGATACCGCTTACGACCATGCTGCGCGCCGTAGGGTACAGCAGCGATGAAGAGCTATATGCGCTTTTCGAGGAGGTCGAGGAGGGCGAACGCTATATTCAGGCTACAATAGAGCGCGACTCGCTGGTGAGGAATAAAGAGACGGCATTGATAGAATTTTATCGGCGATTGCGCCCGGGAGATCCCCCATCGCTGGAGAACGCCCAGACCCTCATTGAGAACCTGCTTTTCAACCCCAGGCGTTATAACATGGGCAGGGTCGGCCGGTATAAGGTCAACAAGAGGCTGGGTCTTGACATACCCCGTCATCATCAGGTAGCCACAAGGGAGGACCTGGTAGAGATCGTGCGGCGCATCATAATGGTGAACACGGGGGCTGATTCTCCCGACGATATCGACCACCTGGGCAACAGGCGGGTGAGGACGGTAGGGGAGTTGGTGCAAAACCAGTTCAGGATCGGCCTGCTTCGGATGGAGCGGGTGATCAAGGAGCGGATGAGCATCATCGATCCGGAGTCGGTCACCCCCAGCGCATTGATTAACGTTCGTCCGGTGGTCGCCGCCATGCGTGAGTTTTTTGGAGCATCGCAATTATCTCAGTTCATGGATCAGACCAATCCGCTGGCGGAGTTAACCCACAAGCGTCGCGTATCCGCGCTGGGTCCGGGCGGGCTTTCGCGCGAGCGCGCCGGTTTCGAGGTGAGGGACGTACACTATTCCCACTACGGCCGCATCTGTCCGATCGAGACGCCTGAGGGCCCCAACATCGGCCTTATAGGTTCAATGGCCACTTACAGTGTGATCGATGAATACGGGTTCATCCAGGCTCCGTACCGCAGGGTGGTCCACGAGTTCGATAGCGATTCGCCGGATATTGTGGGCAGGAAGGTTGCGGAGGATATCCTGAATGATGCCGGTAAGTTGATTATAGGCTCTGGCGAGGCGGTCACAGACAAGTTGGCATCCAAGCTGGCAAAGATTAGCCCGCGGAAGGTGAAAGTCACCCCGTTCGTATCCAACGCGGTCATATACTTTTCGGCGGATGAGGAGGATGAATACATCATCGCCCAGGCAAACGAGCCTTTGGATGAGAAGAATCAGTTTGTCCACGATAAGGTGGAGGCCCGGCTCGGCAGCAAGTTCGAGGAGTTGTCGGCGGGCAAGGTGGACCTCATGGATGTCTCACCTAAGCAGATAGTCAGTGTATCAACCGCGCTTATACCTTTCCTTGAGCACGACGATGCCAACAGGGCATTGATGGGCTCCAACATGCAGCGCCAGGCGGTGCCGATAATCCACCCGGAGTCTCCGATGATCGGCACCGGCATGGAGGGACAGGCGGCGTACGATAGCGGCCAGGTGCTGATTGCGGATCGCGATGGTGTTGTAACCGCGGTCACCTCTAAAGAGATCGTGATTCGTGATGGAAAGAAGGAGCAGAGATATCCTCTTACGAAGTTCGCCCGCTCAAATCAGGGAACGTGCATCAATCAACGGCCGCTGGTTTCGAAAAATGAAGAGGTAAGGCGGGGCCAGGTACTGGCGGATAGCTCCTCAACGGACCATGGCGAGCTGGCACTGGGCCGAAACGTGCTTTGTGCCTTCATGTGTTGGGAGGGCTATAACTTCGAGGATGCGGTGGTCATCAGTGAGAATCTGGTCAGGAATAATAAATTCACATCGATACATGTCGAGAAACACGAGACAGAGTCGCGAGATACCAAGCTGGGGCCTGAGGAAATTACCAGAGATATACCGAACGTTGGCGAGGAGAGCCTGAGGAACCTGGATGAGCAGGGTGTAGTGCGTGTCGGCGCCGAGGTTAGACCGGGCGACATCCTTGTCGGCAAGATTACGCCTAAAGGAGAGGCCGAGCTCAGCGCAGAGGAGAAACTCCTGAGGGCCATCTTCGGCGATAAGGCCAGGGATGTTAAGGACTCGTCGCTGCGTGTGCCTCACGGCGAATGGGGCAAGGTGATCGATGTCAAGGAGTTCACCCGGGAGACGCACAGCGAGCTGCCTCCCGGCGTAAACCGGATGGTGCGCGTCTGGGTGGCGCAGCTGAGAAAGATATCCGAAGGAGACAAGGTCTCGGGTCGGCACGGGAACAAGGGCGTGATCGCCCGCATACTCCCCGTTGAGGATATGCCCTTCTTGCCGGATGGACGCCCGGTGGATGTTGTGCTCAACCCTATAGGCGTGCCCTCGCGCATGAACTTGGGGCAGGTGCTTGAGACACATCTTGGCTGGGCGGCCAGGACGCTCGGGTTCAGGGTGATAACGCCGGTGTTCGATGGCGCCGATAACGATGATCTCGAGGATGCTCTGGCGAGGGCCTGGCTGGCGCAGCGCATCGGTGCGATTACCGCAAATCCCGAGGAAGGCGATCCTTTCGATGTCGAATTAGCCAAGGCGTTTTTGAATGAAAAGGGCTACGATGGCGAGCGCATATTCGACGTGGGAAATCCCGGGGAGGCCAGGCGAATCGCCTTATTGGTATGGCTTGAGGATGCCGGGGTCAGTGGGGAGGGCCTCAGCGATGATGATTTGATGGCGAAGGCACTCGAGATTAATAAGGAAAGGGGCCTCCCGTTGCCGATCTGGGGAACGATGAAACTCTTTGACGGGCGTACCGGTGAGGCTTTCGATCAACCGGTTACCGTCGGGTATACATATATGATGAAACTGATCCACCTCGTGGAGGATAAGGCTCACGCCCGCTCCACCGGATCGTACTCACTGATCACCCAGCAGCCGTTGGGCGGTAAGGCCCAGTTCGGTGGTCAGCGTTTCGGCGAGATGGAGGTATGGGCGCTGGAGGCCTACGGTGCGGCGCACGTGTTGCAGGAGTTGCTGACGGTGAAATCGGATGATGTGACCGGCAGGGCGAAAACTTACGAGTCGATTATAAAGGGCGATACCCTGTGGGAGCCGGGTGTGCCGGAGTCGTTCAAGGTGCTGGTTAAGGAGCTTCAGAGCTTGGGGCTCGCAGTAGAGGTGTTGAACGAAGAAGAGGAAAGTGTAGTACTTGCCTCGGAGCTGGGCGAATTCCCGGAGGCCAGGTTGCCGAGAATCGAAGGGAGAGAATAGTGCTTGAGGTAAACGATTTTAGCGCTGTACGCATATCGCTGGCTTCGCCGGAGCAGATAAGAAGTTGGTCATGGGGCGAGGTGACCAAACCTGAGACCGTCAATTATCGTACGCTAAAGCCGGAGAGGGATGGGCTGTTCTGCGAGCGGATATTCGGGCCGACCAAGGATTTTGAGTGTTATTGCGGCAAGTATAAGAAGGTACGCTACCGCGGGATCATATGCGATAAATGCGGTGTGGAGGTGGCCCGTGCCAGGGTGCGGCGCGAGCGGATGGGTCACATAGAGCTCGCCGCTCCGGTGAGCCATATCTGGTTTGTGAAGGGTACGCCGAGCGTATTGGGCCTGCTGTTGGACATTTCGCCGCGGAATCTGGAGCGTGTCCTCTACTTCTCTCAGTATATCATCACTAAGGTAAACGAAGCTGCCAGGGAGGCGGAGATATCGCGCCTCAGGGAGAAGCTAGCCGAGGTTGGGGCTGCTGAGGCAGATACGTCTGAGGCGGCGGAGGAGAAACAGAAGGGGTGGGAGGAGATTAACTCCAAGATCGATGAGCTGGAAGAGATCAGCCCGATGACCTTGCTCAGCGATAACAGGCATCGGGATCTCCACGACAGGTATCCCGGCGTATTTAAGGATGGCATGGGTGCGGAGGCGATACTGGATATTCTTGCACAGCTCGAGCTTGTAGAGCATAGCGAGTCCCTGTATAAAGAGACAAAATCCAGCACGGGACAACGCCGTAAGAAGGCTATAAAGCGGCTAAAGGTGGTTGAGGCGCTGAGGAGGAGCGGCAACAAGCCGGAGTGGATGATACTTACGGTGCTGCCCGTTCTCCCGCCGGATCTCCGGCCGATGGTTCAGCTGGATGGAGGAAGGTTCGCTACCTCCGACCTCAACGATCTATATCGAAGGGCGATAAATCGTAACAACAGGTTGCGCCGATTGTTGGACCTCGGTGCGCCGGAGATCATCATACGCAACGAGAAGCGCATGCTTCAGGAGGCCATCGACTCTCTCATCGATAATGGACGGAGGGGGAGGGCTATCACGAGCGCCGGTAATCATAAACTGAAGTCGTTGTCGGATATGCTGAGGGGTAAGCAAGGACGCTTCCGCCAGAACCTCCTCGGCAAACGCGTCGATTACAGCGGCCGCTCGGTTATCGTGGTGGGCCCGGAGTTAAAGCTGCATCAATGCGGCTTGCCTAAGAGGATGGCGCTGGAACTGTTCAAGCCCTTTGTGATGCACCACCTGATTATTCAGGGGTATGCCCATAATATCAAGAGCGCAAAACGCCTCGTGGAGCGTGAAAGGCCCGAGGTGTGGGATGCCCTGACCGTAGTGATGAAGGAGAGACCTGTGCTGCTCAACCGCGCTCCCACGCTACACCGGCTGGGAATTCAGGCTTTCGAGCCGGTTTTGATCGACGGCAGCGCCATCCAGATACACCCGCTCGTTTGTACCGCATTCAATGCCGACTTCGACGGCGACCAGATGGCGGTCCACGTTCCGCTGTCGAAGGCGGCGATACTTGAGGCAAGAGAGGTAATGTTGGCCTCTAGGAACATGTTGCTTCCCAGTTCGGGCGAGCCGGTGGTGGATGCCACCCTGGATATCGTCCTGGGTTGCTACTATTTGACCATGCTCAAGCCAGGTGTCAAGGGTGAGGGGATGATGTTCAGCAGCTTCGAGGAGGCCAAGCTCGCGTATGATATGAGGGTTATAAGCCTGGGCGCGGAGATCGAGGTCAGGGATGATGAAGGTGAGCGTATCAAGACCACCGTAGGGCGAATTATATTCAATGAGGTTCTTCCCGAGGAAATGCGCTTCATGAACAGGACGGCGGATAAAGGGGTGCTCAAGCGGCTTGTGGCAGATTGCTACAAGATGCTGGGAAGCGAAAGGGCTGCCGAACTGGCCGACGACATCAAGAGGCTGGGTTTTCGCTACGCCACCAGATCCGGAAGCAGTATCGCGATCCACGATATGCAGTCACCGGACTCGAAACCTGAGATACTCGAAGACGTAGAGAAGAGGGTTATTGAGGTTGATCGCCAGTTCCAGAAGGGACTTATTACCGAGGATGAGCGCTATTCGAATACTGTCAGGCTGTGGTCTGAGGCTACGGACAGGATATCCCAAGCTATTGAGGAATCGCTCGATAGATACGGCTCTATATATTTAATGGTTACCTCCGGGGCCAAGGGTAATATCGCTCAGATAAGGCAGATGGCCGGTATGAGGGGCTTGATGGCCGATCCTTCCGGAAGGGTCATCGACCTTCCCATTCGCTCCAGCTTCCGTGAAGGGCTTACCGCGCTGGAGTATTTCATCTCCACACACGGCGCGAGGAAAGGACTGGCGGACACAGCGCTACGCACCGCCGACAGTGGCTACCTGACGAGGAGGCTCGTCGATGTGGCGCAGGACCTGATCGTGCTGGAGGAGGATTGCGGCACTACTGCCGGTATGTGGATCGTCATGGATTCGGGCAGGCGCATCCTCGCGCCTTTCGAGGAGCGCCTCGTGGGGAGATACGCTGCGGCAGCGGTTTTTCATCCGAAGACGAGGAGTATTATCGTAGAGCGGAACCAGGAGATCGACGAGGATATAGCGGCTGAGATCGCCCAGGCCGATATCCACAGCGTTTATGTCAGGTCGCCGCTCACCTGTCAATTGAGGCACGGGATCTGCCAGATGTGCTACGGCAGAAGCCTGGCACACGGTACCCTTGTCAGGATGGGCGAGGCGGTTGGGATCATCGCCGCTCAGAGTATCGGGGAGCCCGGGACCCAGCTTACGCTACGCACCTTCCACACCGGCGGCGTAGCCGGTATGGACATCATCAGCGGTCTGCCGCGCGTGGAAGAGCTGTTTGAGGCCCGTACGCCCAAGGTACAGGCGGTGATCTCGGAGATCGATGGAAAAGTGCAGGTTATGGAGGACGATGAGGAGAGGAAGATTCGGGTGGAGAGCGCGGAAACCTACCGCGATGAATATTCGTTACCGCCGGAATGGAAGGCCAATGTAGCCAGCGGCCAGTGGGTCGACATCGGTGAGGTGCTCGCAGAGCCGGAGGATATATCCAAGGCGCTTATCGCCGAGGCCACGCCGCCCATAGCCAGGGTCGCGGGTGTCGTGGGTGTTGAGGGAGATCTGATCTCCATCTCATATGAGGAGAGGGAGGAGCGCGAATATCATGTGCCGGCGGCGTCTCATATAGCCGTCGAATCCGGTGGTTTGGTCCGTGCCGGGCAGCAGCTCACCGAGGGGTTCCTCAACCCGCAGGACCTGCTGCGTATACTGGGCAGGGAGGCCGTGCAGCAGTACCTCGTCGATGAGGTTCAGCAGGTCTATCGTTCGCAGGGCGTGGCAATCAACGACAAGCATATCGAGACCATCGTTCGTCAGATGTTGCGTAAGGTTCGCATCGACGTGCCGGGCGATACCGAACTGCTCCCCGGGGAGCTGGTCGACCGTTTCACATATGAAGATATCAATGCCAAGGTGCTCGCCGAGGGCGGGGAGCCCGCTACAGCTCAACCGGTTCTGCTGGGTATCACCAAGGCCTCTCTTAACACGAGCAGTTTCCTGTCGGCGGCCTCCTTCCAGGAGACCACCAGGGTGCTCACTGAGGCTGCGGTTTCGGGTAAGACGGATAAGCTGCTGGGGTTGAAAGAGAACGTTATAATCGGCAAATTGATACCGGCGCGTTGCAGCCTTTCACTCGAAGCACAGGCGATGCTGGCGCCTCCTCCTCCAATGATGATGGACGAAATGAGCTTCGAAGGGGCCCTCGATGCGGCGTTGGAGGAGGAACTGGCGCGAAGTGAGTTAGTACTGGGCGCTGAGGAGGAGCAGGCTGGAGAGGAAGAATCGCCCTCCGAGCAGCCGATCGGGGATGACGTATCCGGTGATCAATCCCCCGATGGCTAGCGGTTGATCATCGCCGCCAGATAACCCGCTCCGAATCCGTTATCGATATTGACCACGGCTATGCCGGCGGAGCAGCTGTTGAGCATGGTCAGCAGCGGTGCCAGTCCGCCGAAGCTTGCCCCATAGCCGATGCTTGTCGGCACGGCGATAACGGGCACCGATACCAGGCCGCTCACGACGCCGGGGAGCGCCCCTTCCATTCCGGCAACAGCCACGATAACCTTTGCCTCCCTCAGCCGCGGCAGGTGGTCCAGCAGCCGATGGACACCGGCGATACCCACGTCGTAGGAGCGCTCGACCTCGTTCCCCATCAGCTCAGCAGTGAGCGCTGCCTCCTCGGCTATCGGGATGTCCGACGTACCCCCGCTTATCACCATCACTCCGGGGCGTTTGTCTGCAACTTTGGAGCGGTTCAACGTTATCGCCCTCGCCTCGGCGTGATATTCCGCCATCGTGATTCGCTCGTGTATCGTCCCGTAGCACTCCGCCGATACCTTTGTAATCAGCACCGGCGTGCCCCCTACGGCGAGACGTTCCGCTATCGCCGCGATCTGCTCTGCGGTCTTGCCCGGGCCGAAGACTACCTCGGGGAAGCCGCGCCGCAAGGCGCGATGGTGGTCGATCTTGGCGAACCCCATCTCCTCATAGGGCAGCGTCGATAGTTGGGCCATCGCATCGTCGAGGCTAATATCGCCGGCACGGACGCCGTCCAGCAGTTGTCGCAATCGCTCGTTATCGATATTGCACTCCTTTTATGTGCTGCCCGAATTATAACGGCAAGCCGCTCCGAACCGCAACCGCCGCGCGCGTCGCTTCGGTCGAGAGGCGGCGATATCGGTTATACTGTATCTAGAGCTAGGTCAAGTCGTCGATCGAAGTTCGAGCGGCCCGGGGTGAAGCGGTTTGAAGTGGTTACTGCTCGTCGGCACGGTTGTCATCGCACTGGTAGTGGCGGCTGTGCAGGTATGGCCGATAACGATAGGCGGCAACGAGCTTTGAGGGGCCGGGCGATATCTGTGTGTGCCGGGTCGGCCGTAGTCCATATCGACGCAGACGGCACATGATCACTGTTCGATTGGCTCGGTGCCCTTCCTGAGTAGTCCGATATACGGCTCGTAAAAGAAGAGACGGTTGCGTTTGTTTCCGGTGATTTCGGTAAGCAGGCCGTTCTTCACGAAGTCGGAGATGATGGCGTTGGCAGCGGGGTATGTTACTTTCAATAAAGCGGCCACTTCCGGTATGAAGATCGCCGGGTTCCTGTAAAGCTCTTCCAACAGAACGAGCCCCTTGCCCGGGCTGCGAACCTTATCCGAAATCAACTGCCGGTGCTCCTCCCGCATGGCGATAATCTTTTGCGCTATGGTGTAGGTTTCCTCGGACACCAGCCATACTCCGCGCAGGAAAAATTTGAGCCACCCCTCCCAATCCCCGCTGTCGCGCACCTGTTGGAGCCGCTCGTAGTACTCCGTCCTGTTTTGCTTGAAATACACGCTGAGATACAGCAGCGGGCGGGATATTACTCCCCGTTTGCATAGATAAAGCGTTACCAGCAGCCTTCCGATTCGGCCGTTTCCGTCGAGGAACGGGTGGATGGTTTCGAACTGGGAGTGGGCGACCCCGCATTTCAGCAGTGCGGGTGTGAAATCTTGATCCTCCAGATACGTTTCGATATTGGCCATCAGCCCTTCTATCTCCGTCGGCGGCGGCGGAATGTAGACGGAGTTATAGATATCCGAATCGCTCGGCCCTACCCAGTTTTGCCCTGTGCGGAACTCGCCGGGCGACATCTTGCCGCCCCTGGCCCCCTTAAGCAGTATCGTGTGGATATCCTTGAACAGGGATGGCCCTATTGCCGTACCGGCGATCCTGTCGATGCCGTGGTTCATCGCGCGGGTGTAGTTTATGACAGCCGCAGCGTCACTCGATGATCCTCGCTGCTTGGCGACGGCTTCATATGCCAGCACGTCGTCCAGCGATGCCTGCGTTCCCTCTATCTGTGAGCTGAGGAGTGATTCCTTGCGCACGAATGCCGAGAGGAACATATCGGGGTCCGGCAGTATCTGCGTAACTCCCTCCAGCTTGCCCAGGGCGCGGTTGGCTTTGGATAGGAGGTCGATCAATTCCTCGTCTATCTCCAGCGGGGGGTTCGGCGGCAGTGGTTTGGGGAAGAAGGCTCTATAGCCCAGGGTTTGCTCTACGTATCTACCGGCCCTTGCGCTGTCTTTGCTGTGTCGGATCATTTCCCTGTCCGCCTCGTCCTTATTAAAGCAGTGATTTAATAAGGACACGGTTTTTTCCGTTGTTAAATTATACCCCCATTTCACTTTAATAACAATACTATATTTAAGCCCGGGTTAATAGCGTTTCGATTTGCGTTGGATTTTGTATCGAGATATCGCAGGTTGACTCGGGTGCCGGGGAGCTGCCATAATGACCTTTGTTTTGTCGATTGCCTAAAGGGTGGATATGTCGAAAGATCCGATCGAGCAGGAGAGGGTGAAGTTAAAATTCGATGACGTCGCCCCGCAGGGCGACGCGCTGGCGCATCACGACGGCGATGTCGTTTTCGCATGGGGCGTCGTGCCCGGCGAGGAGGCGCTCGTCGAGATCAGGCGCGGACGCCGCCGCATGCTCTACGCCAAAGTCGAGGAGATCGTCAAGCCGTCGCCGCACCGCATCGAGCCGCGCTGCCCGTACTTCGGGCGCTGCACCGGCTGTCAGTGGCAGCACATCGATTATGGCTACCAGCTCGAACTCAAGCGCGACTCCGTGCGACGTCAGCTTCAAGAGGTCGGCGGCTTCGAGACGCCGCCGCTGCGCGCCACGCTGCCCTCCGTCGAGCCGTGGGGCTACCGCAACCACGCCCGCTTTACCGTCAACGCGGACGGCCGCCTCGGCTTCGTCCACCGCGAATCGCGCAGGTTCATTGCCATCGACCATTGCCTCATCATGAACCCGTTGATAAACGGTACGCTGTCGGCGATTCAGGGCAGGTGCCAGGGACGCACCCAGATATCCGTCCGCTACGGCGTTAACACGGAGAGCTACCTCATCCAGCCGAGGATGCGCGAGCTCGACCTGACCACCGGCCAGAAATGGTACGAGGAGGAGCTCAAGAGCCATCGCTTTCGCATCTCGTCGCCGTCGTTCTTCCAGGTGAACACCGCGCAGGCGGAGCGGATGCTTGACGTCATCGAGGACAGGCTCGATCTCAAGGGCGATGAGGTGATCGTCGATGTATTCGCCGGTGTGGGCACGTTCGCCGCGCTGCTCGCGCCCAGGGTCGGGAAGGTCATCGCCATCGAAGAGGCGGCGGCGGCGGTCGCGGACGCCAGGGTCAATATCGCCGGCCTGGATAACATCGAGTTCATCGAGGGCAAGGCCGAGGAAGTCCTGCCATCGCTCGATATAGCTGTCGATGCCGCAATACTCGATCCGCCGCGCGCGGGCTGCCACCAGCGCGGGCTGGACGCCCTGTTGAAGCTTGCGCCGATAAGAATCGCCTACGTCTCCTGCGACCCGGCGAGCCTGGCGCGCGATCTGCGTATACTGTGCGACGGCGGCTACCGCCTGTTCGAGGTACAGCCGGTCGATATGTTCTCGCACACGCACCATGTCGAGTGCATCGCCACGCTGGTGCGCGGCGACGTGTCGCCCGACGTGGTGCTGGCGTCGACATCGCCCAGACGCCGCGAGTTGCTGCTAACGCTGGGCATCGATTTTACCTCAATCGAGCCCCCTGACGACGAGATCGTCGATTGGAACGAGCCGCCCACTTCGGTCGCCAAGCGGCTGGCCCTGGCTAAGGCTGATGCGATGATAGGATCGTATGGCGACAAAACGATCATCGCCGCCGATACCATTGTTGTCCATGACGGCGCGATACTGGGCAAGCCGCGCGATGATGCCGAGGCGGTCGAGATGCTAAATCGAATGCGAGGTCGCCGACACGAGGTGATTACCGCCCTCGCCGTCATCTGCGGCGACCGCTCGATCGTCGACCACGTTTCGACGAAGGTGACGATGCGTGATTACTCCAACGATGAGATTGTGGCATACGTTGCGACGGGCGATGCGATGGACAAGGCCGGGGCGTACGCGGTGCAGGACCCGGACTTCGCCCCGGTGGAGAGAATCGACGGCTGTTACCTAAACGTTGTCGGCCTGCCGCTGTGCCTGCTGGCGCGCATGCTGCGGGATGTCGGCGTCGGCATCAGGCCGAGGCCCGGGTGGGCGCTGCATCCGAAATGCCTCGAATGCGAAGGCCGCTCCATACTGCTGAACGGTTCGAGGATAGGGCGGTGGTGTGGGGAGGTTGGGTGAATAGACTAAATAGAACAGGCCCACGGATGCGATGATGGGCCTGTTTGCCTCAATAAAAAGGGCTCCGATTTAGTTCATCCCTAATTCTAGTTTGTTGCGTGGCAAAATCCGATAAAGGGATAGAGATATTCGCCGGAGGCATCTAGGCAATCGCCCTCAAACACGTATATGGGCACCAAATATTCTTGATCGGAATCGACTGGCTCCATCCAATAGACACTACTCCTTCAAATGTATTCTGTGTAATGTTCATAAGCTTCTGCGTAAAACGCTGTTATAGTACCGTCATATGTAGCATCTTTCACTGCGCCTACCGAAGCAAACCAGCCGCCATCCCTTTGTTCCCAAACCGTAGTCCAAGGACTTTGACCTCCCCCCCCACCAACACCAGGCCCTTGTCTACCACCCGACCCCGGTCCGCCATCAGGTGGCGGTGGCGGCGGCGGCGGCGGTAGTGCAGGTGGTATTATATACTTATGCCCGCTCGGATCAATGTACTTTAACGGGTTGTTCAAGCAGTAGCTATATCTATTCAAGCTTTGCGGATCGGTATAATCCGGCACAATCGTATCTGCGCTGATAAACCTGCCAATCGTCGCGTCGTAATAGCGGGCGTTGTAGTAGTACAGGCCGGTATCGTCCAGGCGCTGACCGGTGAACAGCTTATCTGTGTCCAGCGTCCCTGTCGCGGAGCGGGTTGCGCCAAAGGGGAGGTACTTGACGGCGGCTACCATGCCGCCGGAGTCGTCCGTGGTGACGGAGGTGCCGGTGAGGTGGTCCTGGTGGAAGAAGGCGAGCAAGGCCGGAGCCACCCTGCCGTTTGTAGCCGTCTCCGACCTCTAGGACGAGTAGCCTTCTCCGCCGAAATAAAAAGAGCCCCCGTAGCATTCAAGCCCGGAGGCTCTTTGATTGCAACAGCACGAGGTTACGAGAATGGAGGGCTGTACTCACTCTATATCTAATGATTTCAATTGCTGCTGCGGATTCCATCCTCGTGGTGGTGGCCCCCCC
>JAYEHL010000115.1:0-2637 GCA_034659515.1 Chloroflexota bacterium
AGAGGCGCAGTCGAAGGAGGCGAAGATGACGCGGCAATCTCGTCGTTCGTATGGCGCGGCGTAACAGGAGATTGCTTCGCGGAGTTTATACCGAGCGAAGCGAATGTGCTCGCAATGACAACGGGCGATTCATGAATCGTCCCTACAAGATCCCTCTCCCTCGAGGGGAGAGGCTAGGTGAGAATGAGACCCCTCACACATCTTCTACCCGCTCTTCTTTCTCCTTGAGCGCTTCCTGGCAGGGAATACCCTGGCTATCGCAGACGAGATCGAGTCACGGCTGAACGGCTTGGATATCACCCCGTCGACATACGTCCGCTGCTCTTCATCGAGCTCTATCTCCCACCCCGTAATCAGAAGCACCGCCACATCGGGTTTTATATCTTTGACAGCGCGTGCTACGTCCCACCCCGAGACCTCCGGCATCCCGAGGTCCGTTATAACCAGATCGTAATTACCATCTTTGAAAGCCTTGACAGCCTCAGCGCCGCCAGTGAACCCTTTCGCCCAGTGACCCAGATATTCAAGCGTAAGCGTCAACGCCCGCAAAACCTCAGGCTCATCATCTACAGCGAGTATCATCGCTCCCTTTGCAACTATCGCCTTCCTCTGCCTTTCAACCTTCTTAACTTCCTCAACAGCTACCGGCAATCTGATGTAAAACGAGGTGCCAATGCCCACCGCACTGTCGAATTTGATGATCCCCCCATGCCTGGCGATTATGCCATAGGTCACGCTCAACCCGAGCCCGGAACCTTTCGCATCCTTGGTGGTAAAGAACGGCTCGAACATCCTGCTCTTTACCTTATCAGGCATCCCGACCCCTGTATCCTTTATCGTTATCTCCACCCAATCCCCTTCCTGCTCGCTTTTCACTGTCAGCTTACCGCCGGTCGGCATGGCATCAATAGCATTGAAGAGTATGTTCAGCAATGCCTCCCTGAGCTCGGCAGCGTCACCGGATACTGAAGCCACCTCTCTCAAATCCTCTTCCACTTTGATCACTATTCTCCTGGTCTGTTCCAGCTCGATAACACGCGGCTCCAACATCTTGAGAACACCTCCCACCACCTGATTTACATCCAGCGATTCGAAGGCGTGTTCCACGCGTATTCGCGAGAAGTCCTGCAAGCGCTTCACCGTCTTGGCCGCATCGAGAGCGGCCTGCTCGATTATCTGAATGCCCTTCCTGACTTTGTCATCCTTGACATCATCGATGACCAGATGCGTCCGTCCCAGTATGACCGCCAGCATATTGTTGAAATCATGCGCTATGCCGCTGGCCATCTCCCCCATGGCCCTCAGCTTCTCCGACTGCACCATATGCTCGTGCGCCGTCTTGAGTTCCTCATAGGCCCGCTCCAGCTCCACCTCTGCCTTCCTGTGCTCGGTGGTCTCCATGAAGCTGGCGATCACAGCCCGCCTCCCCTTGTACTTAATAGAGGCGACCCGCTCCATGACCCATATCTGCTTGCCGTCCTTCCTTAAGGCCCTGAACTCATACGGTAAAGCAGATATCCCCTTGATATTCTCGACCGCTTTCGTTCTGACCGTATCCCTGTCATCGGGATGGACGTAGTTTATCGCCTCCTGCCCCACAAGCTCTTCGCTGCTGTAACCGATTATCTTTTCAAACGTCGGGTTCACGTAAAGGAACTTCTTATCCTGCAGGAGATATATCCCCATGGCGGCATTATCCAGCATGCTCCGCGCCATCTCCTCGCTCTCCCGTAGCGCCTCCTCCGCCCGCTTAGCATCGGTGATATCCTGCCCCTGCGCGATTGTCGCGATCACGGTGACACCGTCGTCACCATAAATATTCGAAGAGTTCCAGAGCACCAATCGCACAGTCCCATCTTTACAGAGAATCGGTATCTCCACCGACTCCCATGATTCGCCGATCAAAGTATCATCGATCTTCTTCATCGATACTTCACGGCTCTCTTCAGGAAATAGCATCCTTAGATGCTTATTGATGATCTTCGCTCTCTTGTATCCGGTAAGATGCTCAAAAGCACGATTGAATTGGGTAATCTTGAAATCCGGCCTCCACACTATTACAGGAGCATTGGCATGGTCGATAAGTTTCTCCTGATAATCCCTGGCCTCTCTGAGTTTCTCCTCCGCCCGCTTGCGCCCGGTTATATCTATCATGGTTAGCATGTCTGCAATCCGGCCCCTGAAAAGTATGGACTTGGACCACATCTCGATCCATTTCAAATTACCACCAGGAGTGACCATCCGCCAATCGTAGTGGATCACTGCGTCTTTCTCTCCTGCCTGCTTCTTTCGCCCCTGCTCCATCACAAAGGCCAGGTCATCAGGGTGAATCAACTTGGCATAGTCCCCGGGGGACCAGTTCGCTATCCTTTCAGCCGGGACTTCCATGATTGCGGCGGCACAATCGTTCACATAAACAAACGATTCGTCTTGAAGAATGATAATCCCCATCAATGCCTGGTCGGAGAGTATCCTGAACTTCCCCTCGCTCTCACGCAGCGCCTCCTCAGCCCGCCTGCGCTCGGTGATATCTTTTTCCACACAGACCAGTCCCACGGGGTTTCCCGAACTGTCATGCAAGACATTGGCGCTGGTCTCCCCATCGAATTCACTGCCGTCTTTACGCAGCAGGGTCAG
>JAYEHL010000116.1:0-13411 GCA_034659515.1 Chloroflexota bacterium
AGAGAGGAATCGCAGATGAAGAAGATAATCATTTCCGGAGAAGGCGGGCAGGGAGTAAGAGTAATCTCCATTACCCTGGCACAGCTGCTCATGAACCTGGGTTATGAAGTGAGCCTTCTATACGATTACGATGCTGCAGTAAGAGGCGGTTTGAGCCTGGCTCACCTGGTTTACGATAAAGATAAGGTCGATAACCCGGTGATCGACGAAGCCGATATCCTGCTCAAGCTATCCGACAAGGCCGAGGAGCTTCGCGCAAAGACAACGGTGTATCAAACCGGCCTCAGCGATGTGAAGGGGAAAACGCTCAAGCTGGAGGATATTCCCCCGACAAACGAGGAAATACCCTTCAGCGAACTGGGTACCGAGATATTCGGCAAGGAGCTTTTCGGCTATATGATAGCCCTGGGACGTCTGATGGTGCTGGCGGACATAACCGTACCCGAAAGCGAGATAATAGCGGTATTGCCCAAGAAATACAAAGAGGAAAACATGAGCGCCATCCTTTTCGGGCAGCGCCTGCACGAGGATGAGCATAAACGTATCGGCGAAGAGAAGAGCGGCAGGCGGATTACATTAAGCAAGCAAGGTAAGAAAAAGCGGGCCTCGTAAAATTAGCCTGCGTCAAGATATCAGCCGATTTAAAAAACACGATTGAGTCCTATGACTGAAGTATCCTATCCCATCGCCTTCGGAGCAGGGATCGTAGCGTTTATCTCCCCGTGCGTATTACCCTTGGTGCCGATATACATTGCTAATATTGGTGGCGCAGTGTCGCTATCCGCAGAAACGCGACGACAAACCATCGTTATCCATACAATCAGCTTCGTAATCGGGTTTTCGATAGTATACGTAATTCTCGGAGCCTCTGTCGGACTAATCGGAATGTTTCTCCCCATCGACATCCTTCGAATAGCCGGGGGCGCGATCCTGATCCTATTCGGGATATACCTGCTGGCCGCGCTCAAGATACCGCAACTTAATCTCGAATCGCACCTCAGCCGCCCGTTCTGGGGTAAGGTAGGATACCTGCGTTCGGCGTTGATGGGGGCAGTTTTCTCGGTGGGGATGGGTACCTGCGCATACGGTACGCTCGGGTTGATACTAACCATGGCGGCGAACTCGCAGACGGCGGGAAAAGGTGCCGCTCTTCTTACGATCTATTCCTTGGGGCTAGGCCTCCCCTTTATCGCCATCGGGCTGGCACTTGGCAGCGCCATGCCTGTTATCAGATGGTTGAGACGTCGCTCACTGATAATATCGATAATAAGCAGTATATTGCTTATCGTAATTGGGATATTGATGCTGACGAACACCATCACCTATACTGCTTGAACGCTCAGATAAACTGTTTATATTATGCAAGACAGAAAGAAAACTTATAAAGCGACTTTCGCGATAATCGGTATATTTTTGTTGCTAGTGTGCACCATCGGGTGCGCCGTGCCGGTCGGCTCCCAGGTCGGAGACAAGGCACCCGACTTCACGTTATCCACCCTCGACGGCGGCGCAGTTAAGCTCGGCGATCTCAAAGGCAACCCCGTTGTACTGAGTTTCTGGACCACAAGCTGTACTGCCTGTATATACCAGATGCCTTTTCTGGAAGCGGCATCCAGTGAGGTAGGCGATGAAGTAGAATTCGTCGCGATCGATATGGGGGAAAACAGCTACGCGGTAAAAGCAACCGTCGACTATTATGGATTCAATCTGCAGGTAGCGCTGGACAGCGATGAAACGGTATCGACAGCCTACAATATCATTTACACACCAACCAACGTGATAATAGACAAACAGGGAAACATCCACTACATAAGAACCGGGGCTTTCACCAGTACGGCGGAGATTCTAAACATATTAAACGATATTGAATAGCTAAAGGCCTCACTTCTAACTTTCATCATCGAAGCGGACCTCGCAGACGCCGTAAGGAAGCGGTTCCTCACCAACCAATCTCTGGTGCTCTTTCTTGATGCATTTATCCATGACCACTTCGATACCAGCGTCCCGTGCCATTGAAGCGGCCTCCTCGTTAACCACGTCCTCCTGCATCCATACCACCTTGGCACCTATCCGTATCGCCTCATCGACGACATCCGCCACTTCCTCGGAACGGCGAAAAACATCCACGATATCGACCTGCTCGTCTATCGATAGTAGCGAAGGATAACAGCGCTCTCCCAGAATCATTTCCTCTTTTGGATTCACCGGTATAATCCGGTAACCATGCTCTTTCATGTAACGGCCCACACCATAGCTGGGACGCTGCTTATTGGATGAAAGGCCGACTACGGCTATGTTATGGAAATTTACTAAAATCTTACCTATCCGCATTTCAATACCCCCACGCGACCAAAGCACAATCAACCATCGGTCGCCTCACTCTGTAAATACTATCCCCCACCGGTCGCCATTAATATTTTGATCTCATCGCCATCTTTGATCGCATCTTCACCGCACGACTTCCTCTTATTCACGAATATATGCACATAAGTCGCTATTTTACCATTTTTATAGAGCCATCTTTCAAGCTCAGGGTATCTGCCTTTTAAAATATCGATGCATTCGCGTACGGTGCCACCATCAACCTCAACCGCTTCCTGATCACCACTATACTTACGAAGGAGTGAAGGAATGAGTATCTTTACCGCCATTATCGATTCTCCTGTGACCGCGATCCCGCAGAGCCGCAAACGATGCAGTTCGGGTCCTTAATCATATCTTCATAATAAGTCTCCATTGTCTCACCATCGAAATACATCATCCTGCCGCCCAGCGTCTCCCCGAATCCAGCGAGCAGCTTTATCGCCTCGGCAACCTGAAGCGAGGCCATGAAAGCCGGAGTGACGCCGAAAACAGGAATCGTATCCTCTGCTGGAGGGATATCCGGATACATGCAGGAGAGACACGGAGTCTTTCCCGGAACGATCGTAGTAATTTGACCCAGCAGCCCGCTGATACCTGCGTGGATAAAGGGAACATTGCGCTTCACACACGCCGAGTTAACAACAAACCTCGTTTCAAAATCGTCCAACCCATTGATGACGACATTTGCCCCTTTGATTATGTCATATACATTATCTTCCGTGATCTTTTCACAAACCGCATCGATTTCGAGGGCGCTGTTTATAGTATTGAGCTTTTTCATTGCCGATATCGTCTTCCTCTCCCCCACGTCCTGCTCCCAGTGCAATATCTGACGATTCAGATTGGAAAGCTCAATGACATCATCATCGACGAGGGAAATACGACCGATACCAGCGCACGCAAGATTCAATGCGGCGGCACACCCCAGCCCCCCCACACCCACCACCACAGCATGCGATGCCTTAAGCTTCTCCTGCCCTTTCTTCCCGAAGTGCGGATACACTATCTGGCGACTGTACCGTACTAAATCGTCCTCGGAAAGCATAAATTACCTCAATCGTAACCAACTATCGACTTTGAGAATAGTTTATCAACATTACAATGTCAAGAAACACTTATCGTATATACAAATTTACATTCGATTAGTATAGTATGTTATAGAAGCAGCGTTGCAACCATGATACGATTGTCCCGACGAACAATACGCTATTGACCATAAATAGATATAATGATATAATTAATGACAAGTTATTTTATATTTATATATAATATTTTATATTCTTTATACGCATACGCACGTAAATTTCCAAGGGAGCTAAGTGATGTCACTTAGAAAAAGGGGCCCCGAGGTTTCTCTGCTGCTTATACTAGCGATAGTGCTAGGCCTCTTCGTGCAGCTGCCTATTTCTGGCTCCACGATGGGAGCCGACTCCCCCGGCAATCATGCAATCGATCTGTCGCCTCCGGACAAAGCCGACAAAGGAAACCCGAAGCTCGATTCAATCTTGCAACAGTTGATAGATGCCGAGGCCACAGGACGCGGCGTAGAATTCTCCCAGCAAGTCGATATCGATTATGTAGGCAGTACGGTTACGGTTGTTGTAGAATCCCAGCCGGGCAAAACCCAATCGGCAATTGCAGCAGCCAGGGCCGCCGGCGGCGATGTCGAGGTCAGCTATGGAAACCAGCTACAGGTACGACTACCCGTCTCCGCCCTCGATGGCATCGCCAATAACCCGAATATCGATTTCGTCAGGCTCCCGCGAGCGCCGGCGGCCGACGAGACGATAGAGAGCCTGAGCCTGATAAACGCCAGTACGTGGAACAGCGGCGGCTACAACGGCAGCGGCATCAAGATAGGCATCCTCGATATCGGATTTTACAACTACAGCACATTGCTCGGCACCGATCTCCCCTCTTCGGTGACGACATGGTGGGCGCCCAGCATCGGAGACGAGGGCACATCGGTACATGGCGCCGCCTGTGCGGAGATCATCCACGATATAGCGCCTAACGCATCGCTGTATCTCGCAAATGTAGGCTGGGATACGGAATGGGGCCCTGCTATCGACTGGTTCATTTCACAGGATGTGGATATCATTTCATGCTCGCTGTCATGGATGAACGACGGCCCTGGAGACGGTACCGGCAACATCGATAACGGCGTTACCAACGCCAGCAACGCGGGCATATTCTGGGCCAACTCGGCTGGCAACTACGCCAAGATGCACTGGATGGGCGCGTGGAACAACAGCGACGGCGATGACTGGATGGACTTTGCACTCGGGGATGAAAGCAATGCAATCAACGTCAGCCAAGTAGGGCAAAGGGTAACTGCCGGATTGAGATGGGACGATACATGGGGTGCCTCGGCCAACGATTATGACCTTTATCTATTGAACGCCAGTCAAAATATAGTGGCTTCATCGACATATACCCAGAACGGATCACAGAATCCCGTTGAATATATAAGCTACTACGCAAACGACACGGGCGTACACCATATTGCTGTATATAACTTCTCAGCCGACTGCACGGCGAATTTCCACATTAATACCTTCAACCATAACCTGCAGTACAACACTTCAGCGTACAGCCTGCTTCAACCGGCGGACTCGCCAAACGCGGTTACAACCGGCGCGGTCTGGTGGAACGACCTTGGGACCATCGAGTCTTTCAGCTCCCAGGGACCTACTACAGATAACAGAACCAAGCCTGATATTGTCGCACCCGACGGTGTGAGCACAGTCAGCTACGGAGCCGGTAATTTCTTCGGCACGTCGGCCTCAGCGCCGCATACGGCGGGAATGGCAGCGCTTATATTGGAGCGCTTCTCATTCTACACGCCATCACAGATACAGGCTTACTTGGAGAACCACGCGGTGGAGCTCGGCGCTCCCGGGAAAGACAACGTATTCGGCAGCGGCAGAGCGGACCTGCAATCGGTTCCCGTAGCACCTAACACCTCGATCGACGCCATCCCGGACTACGTTGACACGCTTAATTATATAAACGGATCGGCCACCGATACGGACGGTTCGATCACGCAAGTACAGTTGACTATCAACCGCAGCGATACGAGCTTCTACTGGAACGGCAGCGGCTGGCAGAGTGGAGTGATATGGATCAACGCCTCCCCATCGGACGGCGCGTTCGATTCAGCAAGCGAAAGTTGGACGATCAATACTTCCTCCAGTCCGCCGATACCGACCTGGAACGCCGGTGTAACGTACTACATCGCAGCGAAAGCGGTGGACGACAATGAGGAGGCAGACCCAAGCCCGGCAGCGGAAAGCTTTACGTTCGGGAACGCCCCGCCGGATACTGCTATCGATCCCATACTCGATTATATTGAAGACATCGGGGCTATAAACGGATCGGCCACCGATACGGACGGAACGATACATCAGGTAGAGATACAGATCAACCGCAGCGATACGAGCTTCTACTGGAACGGCAGCGGCTGGCAAAGCGGTACGATATGGATAAACACCTCCCCCACAGACGGCGCGTTCGCTTCATGGAGCGAATCATGGACTATAAACACTTCTACGGTTCCACCGTTACCGTCATGGGAAAACGATGTCACCTACTTCGTCAAAGCCAAGGCTATCGACGACTACAGCGATCCGGATCCTACGCCGGCTGAGGAAAGCTTCACCATAGGCGAGATCGGTTGGAAGCCGATGGACACCGGCATCGGTGATGACCTCTACGGCATATGGGGCAGCAATACGTCCGATATATTTTCCGTAGGCGGCGACTCTGAGTTTGAAGCCAACATGATAATCCATTACAACGGCAGCGCATGGGATTTAATGAACATCGGCTCACACTATATCCTTGAAGACGTGTGGGGGAGCTCCGCCTCAGACGTTTTCGCTGTAGGCTCAAGAGGCTCTATCATACACTACAACGGCAGCGCATGGGACTCGATGACCAGCGGCACCACAAAATACTTGATGGGTATATGGGGCAACTCATCTACGGACGTCTTTTCGGTAGGGATCGAAGGAACCATACTGTACTACAACGGCAGCGCCTGGACCAATATGAGTTCAAATACGACTGATGATTTGTTCGGCGTGTGGGGCTCCTCTTCTTCAGATGTCTTCGCTGTGGGCTATAACTCTAACGAGAGCGCCCCTGAATACCTGATGGGAACCATCATGCACTATAACGGAAGCGAATGGAGCGTATCGAGCGAAGGCACCTGGCTTCCTCTTGCAAGTGTATGGGGCTCCGGTTCATCCGACGTCTTTGCCACAGGGGCTGCCGGCACCATCCTGCACTACGACGGAAACACATGGAGCAGCATGACCAGCAATACAATAAATCCTCTCTTCACTGTCTGGGGCACATCTCCAACAAATGTGTTTGCCGCCGGAGTCCTCGGCACAATCATGCTGTATGACGGCAACGTCTGGGTGCCGTCATACAGCGGCACAGGGAATAACCTCCACTCTCTATGGGGCACCGTGCGCGATGTTTACGTTTCAGGTGATAAGGGCACTATTTTACACTTCAATGCCTATCCCGACGAGAGCGTATACATCACCGGCCCCGAAACCGCGACTCAGGGCGACAACTTCAGCCTGACCATCGGAATAAGCAAGACGACAGACCTGTACACCGGCCAGATCAATCTGCAGTATGATCCAACAATTATTACAGTTACAAATGTCAGTGACGGACTGCTTTATGGTAACGCCAGTTATACCGTTCCGTCAGCAGGCAACTGGAGCCTGAACGGCTCCGGCCCGGGCAATCAGGGAATCGTCGAAATTACTTTTAATCTCTCCGGATACGGCGGGCCTATCGGCATAGCCGAAGGGTCACTGGCTGTAGTCGACTTCAATGCCAACGGTTTGAATATGAGCGACCTGCACTTCCTTCCAACCTCAAGCATCACCGACTACTACTCGACTGAAATAGAGGCCAGCTGGTATGATGATACCGTCACCGTCTTCGAAAACCGACCCGACCCCATAACCGACCTCGCATGCGTATCCATCAATCATTCGACTATCAGATTGACATGGACCGCTACGGGAGACGGTGGTGGCGTGTACGATATCAGATACAGACCAAACGCATCGATAACCGAGGGCAACTGGGACTATTCCACAACGATCAAATGCACCGGCGAACCTACGCCGCAGGCAGCCCCGGCGTCCGAGTCATTCGATGTCACCGGCCTAGATCATAACACACAGTATTATTTCGCCATGAAGATTTCAAACTCCGGATCGATGTTCTCGAACATGTCAAACAATACCGACTGTACTACACCGCCGTGGTACCACGACTTATCGATAAATGTTTCCCCGGTCAACGGCGGCTCTACGAACGGCAGCGGCACCTACCTGCATGACACCGTAGTAGATATTACAGCTACCCCCAACGGCTCGTGCTGGTACTTCACCAGCTGGACAGGCGACACCGGCGCGGTAGCGGATGTTAATGTCTCCGATACAACCATCACCATGCTCGGTAATTATTCCGTCACTGCCAACTTCGCCATCTATACGTACAATCTCAACACGTCCTCGACAGCCGGCGGCTCCGTCACCGCCCCCGGCGAACCGGGCCCTTATCCCTATAACTGCAGCGACATCGTACCCATCGTCGCTACGCCCGATGTCTGCTACCACTTCGTTAACTGGACCGGCGATACCGCCTCCATCGTCAACACCAGCACCGATTCCACCACCATCACCATGAACGGCGACTACGATATCCAGGCCAATTTCGCCATCGATGTCTTCGACCTGACAACGTCCTCGACAGCCAGCGGCTCCGTCACCGCCCCCGGCGAACCGGGCCCTTATCCCTATAACTGCAGCGACATCGTACCCATAATCGCTACCGCCGATTCCTGCTACTCATTCGTTAACTGGACAGGCACCGGCGTTACCGCAGGCAAGGTGGCCAATGCCAGCGCCGCTTCTACCACCATCACCATGCTCGGTAATTATTCCGTCACTGCCAACTTCGCCATCTATACGTACAATCTCAACACGTCCTCGACAGCCGGCGGCTCCGTCACCGCCCCCGGCGAACCGGGCCCTTATCCCTATAACTGCAGCGACATCGTACCCATCGTCGCTACGCCCGATGCCTGCTACCACTTCGTCAACTGGACAGGCGATACCGGCTCCATCGTCAACACCAGTGCCGCTTCCACCACCATCACCATGAACGGCGACTACGATATCCAGGCCAACTTCGCATTCGCGGGGCCCTTTTACCTTAATATCAGCAGTAGCGAATACGGCAATGTAAGCACCCCGGGCGAAGGTCTGCACGGCCCATATAACTGCAGCGATGTGGTCAACCTAATCGCGGAGACCGACCTCGGATACGAATTCGTCATCTGGAATGGTGATACCGGAACTATAGCCGATACAGGGTCGCCTGTAACTACCATTACGATAACCGACAACTACTCTATAACCGCCAACTTCGGCCTGCCGCCGAACGGCTTCTACGGTGACGCGAATCGAGACGGCATCCTGAGTATCATGGACTACTCAAACGTCCAATTGATGCGGTTCGGACAAAAAGCATTCAACCCCGGCGCCGACGCAAACCTCGACGGACTTCTCAGCATTATGGACTATTCAACCGTTCAATTAATGCGGTTCGGACAAAAACCTACTATAGACAAATACGAAGTGCCCTACGATTTCCTGTTCGGCGCGGGCTCAAACAAATGGGCTAAGGGCAACGCGATCTCCGCCCTGCCGCCAACGCTAACCGACAATTTCGATACCGATCCAGGGGGGTGGATCAACGCCAGCCCCACAGATTACGGTAACATATCTCTTACCGACGGCTCTGTATGGACGATCGCGGGCTCACCCGGAAACTACTCGGCAATACAGTGTAAGTTCACCATCGTCGGCAACGCATCCGATTTCACCAGCATCGGGGTTACACTAAACGGTTCCGCAGAGACTAACGGCAGTACATTGCAGCTCTGGGCGTGGAATTTTAACGCCGGATCATGGCGTCAGATAGGCGGCGATCTCTCGATGACCACGGACATCGCGACGTATAACGCGTGGACTGCATGGGGTAAGATTTTCGCTGATTATATCGACGGCGACGGTTACATGTACGTACTCGCCAGCCTGAACACGCCAGACCAGGACATGAACATCGATTATATAAGGCTCACCACAGCCCGTCCGTAGTTTTCTTCGCTTCTTTATCACACAACTGCAGGACACGAAGACCTAGCCGCTTATTCTATTGAAATCTGTCGCAAACGACTGCCCGTGCGCGCCCAATGATGCAGAGGTGCGGACGGGCTTGCGGTATGGGAGAGTTTAGCTATACAATTACATAAGGATCCGGTTTGTAGTTCTACGATATTTGCTGCATCGATTGCCGGATCGCGTGATGAAATGTCGATTTTTTTAGAGAGACTTGCATGAAGGGTTATATCGAAATCGATCGGGAGATGTGCAAAGGGTGCGAACTCTGCGTTTTCTTCTGTCCGAAAGACGTTATATCGATGTCGGATAAATTGAATGCCGGCGGTTACAGAGTGGCTGTTTTCGATGATAATAGCGACTGTACCGGGTGTGCCGTTTGCGCGGTGGTGTGTCCCGAAGTTGCGATAGAGGTTTACCGTGGTTAAAGTGTTAATGAACGGCAACAGCGCCATCGGCGAGGCCGCCATCAGGGCGGGCTGCCAGTGCTACTTCGGCTATCCGATAACCCCACAAAACGAATTGACCGAATATATGACCGCCCACCTGAGCAGAAAGAAGGGGTGCACTTTTATCCAAGCGGAAAGCGAGATCTCCGCCATAAACATGGTCTTCGGAGCCAGCCTGGCCGGGGTCAGGGCGATGACCTCCTCCTCCAGCCCCGGGATCAGCCTGAAGCAGGAAGGGATATCCTATCTGGCCGCCTGCGAGCTGCCTGCGGTGATCGTCAATATGTCCCGCGGTGGGCCCGGCCTCGGCAGTATAGCAGCGGCGCAGTCGGACTACTTTCAGGCGACGCGCGGCGGAGGCCACGGTGACTATCGCACGATCGTGCTGGCGCCGTCATCGGTGCAGGAGCTGGCGGACCTGACGCACAAGGCTTTCGATCTCGCCGACAGGTACAGAACCCCCGTAATGATACTAGGCGACGGCGTACTGGGACAGATGATGGAGCCGGTGGAATTTGATTACGAAGCTCCAAGAAAATTGACGGCCAGAGACGACGCGTTGAGGGGGGCGAAGGGGCGACCCAGCAGGATCGTTAAAACATTTACATCGAATCCGGCCACGCTTGAAGAATTAAACTGGAGCCTGTTCAGGAGATACCAGGCGATCAAGCAGGCGGAGGTCGCGTGGGACACCTTTATGGCGGAAGACGCCAAGCTCGTGGTCGTCGCCTTCGGGACAGCCGCCCGTATAGCCAGAGGCGCGATCAAGAACGCCCGAAAACAGGGTCTGAAGGTCGGGATGCTACGCCCGATAACTTTATGGCCATTTCCCACGGAAAAGATAAAAGAGTTGGCCAGTAAAAGGAAGCAATTTCTCGTTATCGAGATGAATATGGGACAGATGCTGGAAGACGTGCGGCTGGCGCTTAACGGTGCCGCAGAAGCATCCTTCTACGGCAGGACGGGGGGAGTCATACCCACGCCGAGCGAGCTTCAAAGGGTGATCGCGCGGGACTATTATCAGAAGGGCCTGAAGGGCAGGAAATGAAGAAAATATATACCCGCCCCGCGTCGCTGAAGAGGACACCCTTCCACTACTGCCCCGGGTGCGGCCACTCGGTGGTGCATCGTTTGATCTGTGAGATTATCGATGAGATGGGTCTTCAGGATAAAGCCATCGGCATACCTCCGCCCGGGTGTGCGGTCTTTGCCTACAATTATTTCGATGTGGACATGGCGGAATCGGCCCACGGCAGGGGCGCAGCCGTAGCCACCGGCCTGAAGCGGGCCGCGCCGGAGACGGTCGTATTCACCTACCAGGGCGATGGCGATCTCGCCGCCATCGGCACCGCCGAAACGATACATGCGGCCAACAGGGGTGAAAATATAACCGCGATTTTTATCAACAACGCCGTGTATGGGATGACCGGCGGGCAGATGGCCCCGACTACGCTTTCGGGCCAGCAAACCACGACCACCCCTTACGGACGAGACGACAGACTGGAGGGATACCCCGTCAAGATGAGCGAGATACTGGCCCTGGTCAAAGGCTCGGCATACATCGAGCGGGTCGCCGCCAATTCCCCGGCGAACATCAGGAAGGCCAAGAAAGCTATTCGAAAGGCGTTCCAGACACAGATCGATGGCCTCGGCTTCTCACTGGTGGAAATACTCTCGCCCTGTCCCACCAACTGGAAGATGAGCCCGATAGAATCGTGTAAATGGATCGATAATGTGATGGCCGGGGAGTTTCCACTTGGTGTGATACTGGACAGAACAGGTAAGAAAGATGCTGGTTAAGACGATCATTTCGGGCTTCGGCGGACAGGGCGTGATATCGATGGGGCTCAGCCTGGCTCAGGCGGCGATGGAGGAAGGGAAGTATGTTACCTACCTTCCATCCTACGGGGCCGAGGTACGGGGCGGCACGGCCAACTGCACGGTGGCCATCTCGGACGAGGAGATCGCATCGCCGATAGCGTCTTCGCCCGATTTCATCATTGCCATGAACCAGCCTTCGCTTGTAAGGTTCCAGAACCAGATGCGATCAGGCGGCACGCTGTTTCTCAACTCCTCGCTGATCGAAGCCGACACCACGCGCGACGACGTGGAGGTTATCCGCGTCCCTGCAGACGATATCGCCAAGGAGCTGGGAAGCCCTAAGTCGGCCAACATGGTGATGCTGGGCGCTTTTATTCGAAGAAGCGATATCGTCTCGCTTGCGAGCACGATAGAGGGGCTGAAACACACCCTGAAGAAGAAGCAGAAACTGATCGCTGTTAATGAAAAAGCGTTAAGCGCAGGATACAATTTGTTCCAGCGCGGACAGGGCTATTAGTCGAAGAGCCTCTGTTTGCCGCTGAGTCGAGCGATGGCGATACAGTGGAGCCGGGCGACGACGGATGCGAGATGCCAACGGCGGAATGAATTTGTCATTGCGAGGAGCCGAAGGCGACGCGGCAATCTCATCGTTCGTATAGCGAGATGAAGCGGGAGAGAGGATTGACCAGGGCTTTTTCAGCGCTCTCTCTAAATAAACGTGATCGGGGTGAGATTATGTGCGTAAAACAGATTTCGGTAACTCTGGAAAATGTACCGGGAACGTTCTTGGATATCAGTGAATGTCTGGGCGACGAAGGTATCAACATCAGGGCCATATCGGTGGCGGACACATCGGAGATGAGCACGGTCAGGTTCGTGACCGACGATCCCGTGAAGACCGCGAATGTGCTCAAAAGCCACGGCTATACTACTAAGATAACTGACGTCATAGCGGTGGAGATACCGGATCACCCCGGCGGTCTGAGGGCGGTGCTTAAGCCGCTCAAGGCTGCGGATATAAACGTCCTGTATTTCTACCCGTACCTGGGTAGGGGAGAAAGCTGGCAACCCATAGTGATCGTGGGAGTGGACAGGACCGAGGAAGCCGTGGAGGTTCTGCACAAGAACTGGGTGCACACCTTCGGCGGCGAGATCTACAGCCTGTGACCGTTTAGCCTACACAATGATCGATTACTAAACAAGAGCCTTCATCCCATGCGGCGGTATGAAAAGCCAGTGCGAACTGAGCGTTTACTCTTTGGAGCGGGTGAAGGGATTCGAACCCTCGACGTCTTGCTTGGGAAGCAAGCACTCTACCGCTGAGTTACACCCGCGAGTCAAATTCATTTTAGCCTCAAAGCAGAAACATGTAAAGGCATGGCAGGGCGGCTTTTCACACTTATTGACGTAGAACCCACACTAATTGTATCAGTCTTTTCTAATCCAGAAATGAGCCTGGAGGGGCAGTAATAACCATCTGGTTTTGTAGGCAGTGGTGACGAGTGGATAAGCCCTCATCAAGCAACTCGCTCCAGAGATTTGTTAACCTCCCGAAAT
>JAYEHL010000117.1:0-2614 GCA_034659515.1 Chloroflexota bacterium
GTCATACCGGTAATAGCGGGGTTCTACAAGGATAAGCTCAAAGTGAATTCGGCAGGGGCGCTGGCGGCCATCCTCGGCGGGGGCGGCACTGCGTTGGGGATAAAACTTGCGGGGGTCGAGAATCTCGAGCTGCTGGGATTCGGTGTATGTGCTATACTGTTGTTTGGCGTAAGCTGGCTGACACGAGGAGTGAAACGATAATATGGAAATTACATGGCTAGGGCATTCGTGCTTTAAGATCAAGGGTAAGAAGGTCACTATTATTACCGATCCCTACGATGACAGTATCGGGTATACGCTGGGGAATCCCAAGGCCGATATCGTTACCGTAAGTCACTCTCATCGCGGACACAGCTTCGTTGCCGGCGTATCCGGTTCGTCGAGGGTTTTGCGCGGGCCGGGCGAGTATGAGGTGTTTGGTGTAATGGTAACGGGCATAAAGACTTACCACGACGCTTCTAAGGGCGAGGATCGGGGCAAAAACACCGTTTATTTGATCGAGATGGAGGATATGAGGCTGTGCCACCTGGGCGATCTGGGGCATGCGCTCACAGCGGAGCGGGCCTCCGAGCTCTCCGAGATCGATGTCCTGATGATTCCGGTCGGCGGTGTCTCCACCATCGATTCCGCTGAGGCGGCGGAGTTAGTGAGGCTGCTGCAGCCAAAGGTCGTCATTCCGATGCATTTCCATACGGAGACATTGGGTTTTGAGTTGGAGCCGGCAGATAAGTTCTTGAAGGAAATGGGCGTTAAAGCCGACCTGGTGGCCGAGCCGCGGCTCTCCATAAGCAAATCCAGCCTGGCCGAGGAGACTCAGGTAGTGGTTTTAAATTATCGATTTATCGTATGATCCGCACCGCGATCACATAAAAATAAAAGCTCTGTAAAAGAAAAGCCCCCCGATTTCCGGGGGGCTTTTTAGTTCATCTATTTGGTGATGTTATACCGGGCGTCGGGTCCTTACGATAAGCACGATCACACCAACCAGTAAGACTGCGCTGAGGGCGATGACTACCCACACCCATACAGGGGTAGAATCTTCCTCAACATCGGGTGTAGTCATTGTGGTGAAAGTGCCGGTATCGCTCCACGGTGAATAGGTGGTTGCGCTGACACCGCGCACCTTCCAGCAGTAGGTTGTGCCCTCGTTGAGGTCGGCAGTGATCTGGAATGCCGTCTCGGAACCGAGCTTAGCGGCGCCGGTCTTGTCGATTACAGGGTCGTCCCAGTTGCAGTTCGCCGCCACTATCAACTCGTAGTTGGTAGCGTCTACCGTGGCGCTCCACTGCAGGGCCGGCTTCAACATTACGTCTTCCTGTCCGGCTGTCGGGCTGGAGAGAATCGGGCGGGCGTGGCCCGGGCCCAGAGGAGTGAAGAAGCTCCACGTATCCGACCACTGGCTGTAAACAGGGTCGGCTTCGTCTACCCTGACCCTCCAGTAATACTGCTCGCCAAGGAACAGGTAGACTTCGGCCGTTGTGCCTGCAAGTGTAAGTGTAGGATCGACTACAAGGCTGCCGAAGTCCTCGTCCAGGGCTACTTGGACCTGATACAGGTCGGCCTTCGCGAAGTCTTCCCATGTCAGGAGCACGCGGGCATTGCCTTCCCAAAGATCGCTCTCTATGATGTCGCCCGCGGTAGCGCCGTCGGCGGGAGAGAGCAGGGTGGGTTTGATAAGGGTATCGAGGTATGTCCACAGCTCTATATTTTGGACACCGTCATTACCGATGGCGAACACATGGGTGGAGCCCGGAGCCAGCTCGAGGTCCGTTACCAGGTTGGTGGTCAGATCATCGGCGACCCATTCCCATGCGAGCTTGGTTATGTCTACAGTAGGGCTGACACAACGCATTGTTGTTGAAAACGGAACTACACCGTCGTCCGCAATAGCCCAGAGGTTGCCGTTATCCGCGCAGGCTATAGACAGGATGTTTCCCCAGTCATTGATCTGCTCCCACTTGTCGCCGGAGTTGATGTCTATCCTCCATACGCCTGCCGTTGTTGGATCGCCGTTTATGCCTGCGTAGATCATGCCGTTGTCGCCGAAGTTGGCGTCGAAGGCTACTCTGGCTTCGTCGGCAGCTACTGTGCCCGGCCCTGCATCTACCTGTGTGAACGTGAAGTCGGTGCTCCAATCATCGCAGATGTAAACGTTACCCTGATCGGTACCGATCAGAACAGAGGTATCATCGTACAACACAAGGTCTATGATAGTCTCAGCTGCGTCGACCTCTGTATCATCTTCCTGATACCAGTGAGCGCCGGCGTCGGTGGTCTTCCAGACGCCGCTTCCGCTGGCTGCTATAATAGTGTCTTTGTCGATAGCGGCCCACGCGCTTACCACCTGAACGGTGGCGCCGATCGACGGCCCACCTATCGTTGATGCGAAACTTGCGCCCTCATCAAGGGAGCGTATAAACAAGTTAGCGGGGTTTGCGTAGAAGTCTATAGGTCCGTTGACAAATACCGATGGGTCAGTGGGATAGGATGATGGTATCTCAATAGAGTTGAACATCAGTCCGGGGAGCGGCACCATGGCGGTCATACTTAAGATGAGTTCCCATGTAGCACCGGCATCTTTAGTTTCCCATAAGAGCCCCATACTGGACCAGCT
>JAYEHL010000118.1:0-13334 GCA_034659515.1 Chloroflexota bacterium
ACTGTTCGGGCTCTTTGAAAGTAAAGGCACGACGATCCTCGCTACGCGGCGGTCTTGTGAGACCAAGGGGCACCCGGTCTGCCGTGCCTTTATTAATCTTACCACCTTATTTTAAGATACAAGGGGCGCCGCTCGCTGCGCCCTCTTTATCGGGCAGGGCTTGCCCTGCCCCTACAAATTTCAACCACCCGACCAAAATGTAGGGGCGAATCTCGTATTCGCCCTGTGCGGGCAATCACAAGGATTGTCCCTACACGATGACCGGAATATCATATCGATTGTGGGTTCGGAAAACATCTCACATTCCGACCGCTAATCGATCCTCTAAGCATGCTCAAAAGCCGAATCAAGGTTTGCAAAAAAGCATTCGTATATGGTAAACTTTCTACGCAAAATATCTGCTTGGAGGTAAGACTTGAGCGAACACCTTAAGGGTAAAAATGCAGTTGTCACCGGTGCCGCCGGTGGTCTTGGGAAAGCGATATGTCTAGCCCTGGCCAGAGAAGGGGCAAACGTCGTATGCAACGATATCGGCGCCGACAGAACGGGCGCCGGCGCTGAGAAATCGGCTGTCGACAAGGTGGTCGACGAAGTAAAGGCTACCGGCGTAAAAGCTATAGCCAACTACGACTCCGTCGTAGACTTCAACGCCGCCGAGAAGCTGATCCAGACCTGTGTCGACGAGTTCGGCTCGATCGATATCTTAATCAACACGCACGGCAACCTGCGCGACAGGATGATCTGGAACATGAGCGAGGAAGAGTGGGACAACGTCGTCGCCGTACACCTCAAGGGAACCTTCAACACCTGCCGCCATGCCTGCGTGCGCATGCGCGAGCAGAAGTCCGGCCGCATCATCAACGTCGCTTCCGACGCCTGGCGCGGCACTATGGGACACGTCAACTACGGCGCGGTCAAGGGCGGCATAGTCAGCCTTACGCGCTCCATCGCCCGCGAGCTGGGGCGCTACAGAGTAACATGTAACGCCTTCGCCCCGATAGCCGCCACCCGGATGACGCTGAGTGACGAGGTCGTAAAAGGAACATGGAAGCGCGTCGAGGCCGGCGTTATGAGCAAGGAAGAGGCGGAGAAAATGATGGCGATGCCGGGCCCGGAGCACATCCCTCCCCTGCTGGTCTATCTGGCAACCGATTTCGCAGGCGATATAAACGGCCAGGTATTCCATACCTCGGGCGGCAGAGTGGGCATCTACTCCGAGCCGATAGAGGTAAGGTCTGCATACAAGGACATCAATCTCGGCCCGTTCACAATCGATGAGATGATCACGATCGTGCCGCAGACCCTGCTTCAGGGCTATATCAATCCCGCCCCGCCGCAGCCGGAAAGAGACAAATAACAGCTCGGTATAATCCGATACCTTCAAGGAACGGGGGTTAAATGACTGGGATAGTTTCGTATGGGGCTTATATCCCCATTTACAGATTGAAACGTGAAGAGATAGCCCGCGCGTGGAGTCGCGGGAGCGGCGGCGGCGAGAGATCCGTAGCCAACTTCGACGAGGACAGCGCGACGATGGCGGTCGAGGCGATAATCGACTGCCTCGGCGACATCGACCGTGAGACCGTGGACGGCCTTTATTTTGCCTCGACGACCCCTCCCTACAAAGAGAAGCAGACGGCGAGCCTGGTAGCCCAGGCCTGTGACCTGCGCCGCAAGATATTCGCCGCCGACTTCTCCGATTCGGTGAGGTCGGGGACGATGGCGCTCAGGGCGGCGCTGGATGCGGTGAAGAGCGGATCGGCTAGTAAGGTCATGGTCGCTGCCGCCGACTGCCGGCTGGGACAGCCGCAGTCCGGTTTTGAACAGGACTACGGCGACGGCTCGGCCGCATTGCTGATCGGCGACGAGAACGTCATCTGCGAGATCGAGGATGTCTACACGCATACCGATGACATCATGGATACCTGGAGGACGAAGAACGACACCTTCGTTCGCTCATGGGAGGATCGTTTCGTCCTGACCGAGGGCTACGCCAGGAACATCGAGGAGGCGGTCAAAGGCCTTATGAGTAAGTGCGGCCTGCAGCCCTCCGATATAACCAAGTTGGTGCTGTACGCTCCTGATGCCAGGCGGAGCTTGGATATGTCCAAGGCCCTCGGATTTGACCCCAAGACTCAGGTGCAAGATCCGATGTTTAAAGCGCTGGGCAACACCGGAGCGGCCTTCGCCATAATGATGCTGGCGGCGGCGCTCGAGGAGGCCAAGCAGGGTGACCGCATCCTGCTGGCCAACTACGGGGACGGCGCCGACGCTTACCTCCTGAAAGTGACCGACGAGATAACCAAACTGCCGAAATGCCGCGGCATGAAAGCGCACCTGGCATCCAAGCTCGATCTGGCCAACTACGAAAAGTACGTTCGTTTCCGCAAGGTCATGGGGTTGGAATCGCAGGCCCGTGAGGGGGCCAACGCCTTCCCGCCGGTGGCATGGCGGGAGCGCGAGCAGCTCACCAGCCTGCACGGTTCCAGATGCAAGGCCTGCGGCAGGACATTCCACCCGATGCAGCGGGTATGCATCTACTGCGGCGCAAAGGACCAGTTCGAGGGCGTGAGGCTTTCCGACAGGAAGGGTACCCTGTATACGTACTGTATCGATAATCTGGCGCTGAGCGGCGATCCTCCGACGGTCGTCGGCAAGGTTCACATAGAGGACGAGAAGGGCCCGATCGGCATCTATTGCCAGATGACGGACCGCGACCAGGATAAGGTGCAGCCGGACGTACCTGTAGAGATGACCTTCAGGAAGATGCACGACGCCGGTAATATGCATACTTATTACTGGAAATGCCGTCTGCCGCGAGAAGCGTAGATAAGCGAGGATTATGGGAATGGGAACCATTAAAGATAAGGTAGCAATCATCGGCATGGGGTGCTGTCACTTCGGCGAGAACTGGGACAAGGGCGCCGACGACATGATCATCGATGCGACATACGAGGCCTACGAGGACGCCGGTGTCGAAAGAAAAGACATCCAGGCGTGCTGGTGCGGCACCGCGTTCTCCGGCATCGGAGGGGTCAGTGTCGCCGGGCCGCTCAAGCTCGACCGCATACCCATAACACGTCTTGAGAACTTCTGCGCCACCGGTATGGAGACCATCAGGAACGCTTCCTATGCCATCGCCGCCGGTGTCTACGACATCGCGCTGTGCATCGGCTTCGAGAAGCTGAAGGACAGCGGCCTCGCTGGTCTTCCGGCCGGATACACACACCCGGCCCTGGGCGTGAACGTAACCGCGCCCGGACGCTGGGCGATGGCCGCAACGCGATACTTCCGCCACTACGGCATATCGCCGCAGGAGGGCCGCGAGACCCTGGCGCGCATATCGGTGAAGAACCACTACAACGGCGCGCGCCATCCCAAGGCACACCTCAGGCGAGAGGTGACGATAGAGCAGGTGATCAACGCGCCCATCATCGCGTGGCCGCTGGGACTGTTCGACTGCTGCGGCAACACCGACGGGGCCGCCGCGGCGATACTGTGCCGCGCCGATCTGGCCAAAAAATTCCGCGACGATTACGTGTTGATCAAGGGCATCGGACTTGCCATCGGTCCCGGCCTCGGCAAGGAGGATGCCGATTACGACTATATACATCTGGAAGAGACCATCACGGCGGCGCAACAGGCTTACGATGAGGCGGACATCAAGGACCCGCGCAAGGAGCTGGACCTGCTCGAGCTGCATGACTGCTTCACCATCAGCGAGCTGATGACGGTCGAGGCCCTCGGCGTGTGCAAGCAGGGGAGCGCTAAAGAGGATATCGATGCCGGATTCTTCACCCTGACAGGCGAGTTGCCCTCCAACACTGACGGCGGGCTGAAGTCCTTCGGGCATCCCATCGGAGCCAGCGGCGTGCGCGAGTGCTACGAGGTCTACAAGCAGATACAGGGCAAGGCTCAGCTGCCCGAGCGGCAGCTTAAAGACGTTAAACTGGGGCTGTCCCACAATCAGGGCGGACACCCCGGTAGCTTACTTCCGATCATAACCATACTGGGAGCAGCGGGATAGAAATACTATGCCGAAATCGGCATTAGGTGGAGTAAAGGCCCTGGAGCTGTGTCAGATGGTTGCAGGGCCGTACTGCACCAAGCTAATGGGTGACCTGGGGGCGAAGGTAGTAAAAATAGAACCGCCGCGTTGCGGCGACATAGCCAGAAGGTCACCCCCTTTCTTCCACGACACACCCGATGTGGAAGGGAGTGGCCTTTTTCTTTACCTCAACACCAGCAAACTCGGCGTCACTCTCGACGTAACAAAATCGACGGGGAAAAGCATCTTTATCGATCTGGTAAAGGATGCCGATATCCTGGTAGAGGACAACCCGCCCGGGTGGATGGCTGAACACGGCCTTGGATACGACGACCTCAAGGCGATCAACCCCGGCCTCATCATGACATCGATCACGCCGTTCGGGCAGACGGGGCCGTACCGCGATTACAAAGCGCATTCGCTGAACGTATTTCAAGGCAGCGGCGAGGGGTACCTGACGCCCGGCGGCCCCGAGAACATGGGGCGGCCCCCGTTACGACTGGGCACATTCGTCGGCGAGTACGATAGCGGCATGAACGCCGCCAACGCAACGCTGGGCGCGCTTTTCCATAAAAAACGCACCGGCACGGGCCAGTGGATCGATATTTCCAAGCAGGAAGCGATTATGTCGCTCAACCGGCTCGACATGGCCCGCTTCGCCAACGAGGGCGAGGTCATCACCAGGGCGAGGCTGGGGGCGCCGTACGGGGGCGTGCTGCCGTGCAAGGACGGCTACACCGTCTTCATCACGTGGGAGGCGGAGCAGTGGGACAAGCTGGTGCACTTTATGGGCGATCCCGAATGGGCGCGGGACGAGATGTTTCAGGACTACGCCGACCGCTACAGGTACGGCGAGGTGCTCAACGCGCTGCTCACCGAATGGCTGATGAACTATACGAAAGAGGAACTCTATCATCGCGGGCAGGAGGCGGGCATCGCCTTCGGCATGGTATTCACATCGAAAGACCTGGTCGAATCCGAGCATCTCAAGGCGAGGGAGTTCTTCGTCGATGTCGATCACCCCAGGACCGGAACGCTCAAATACCCCGGCGCGCCGTATAAGTTCTCTGAGACGCCGTGGTGTATAGTGCGACCCGCGCCGACGCTGGGCGAGCACAACGAGGATATATTCGTCAAACGATTGGGCCGCTCGAAACAAGAGATCGTTAAGCTTTACGAAGCAGGGGTGATCTGATCTGTAGGAACGCGTTGCGATGCAACCTCCCGTCATTGCGAGGAGCGTAGCGACGCGGCAATCTCACCGTTCGTGTGGCATGACTTAATTGGAGATTGCTTCGCTTCGCTCGCAAAGACAAACACGAACTCCCCCTAGCCCCCTCTTTAATAAAGAGGGGGAAGTTCTTCCGATATCGGAAGAACAGGGGGCGTTTAAATCGCTCGGCGTGGTGTTGTTCACCTCGCCGAAATCGACGGTAATTGTTGAAGGTGAAGAACACCTTCGACAGCAGAGAATCCCCCTTTAGCAAAGGGGGACTAAGGGGGATTTAGAGATTTCATTATGAACATGCTCGAGGGGATCAGGATAATCGATTTCACGCGCTACGCCGCCGGGCCGCAGATAACGCTGACGCTGGCGTTCATGGGAGCCGAGGTCATCAGGGTGGAGAGCAATGTCGAGTTGGATCACTTCCGTCGCCCCGAGTCGGCGGTGAGCTACGGCTCGCAGCGGGCGGCCAGCGACAGCTTCAACACGCTGAATTTAAACAAGCTCAGCGTAACGATCAATCTTAAAACAGGCGAAGGCGTCGAGCTGGCAAAGCGCCTCGTCTCCATCGGCGACGTGGTGGTGGACAACTTTCGCCCCGGCGTCATGGACAGGCTTGGCCTGGGATACGATGTGCTTAAAAAGATCAATCCCGATATTATAATGCTGTCCGCATCGAGCCACGGCTCCGTGGGCCCGGAGAGGAGCTATTCGGCCTACGCCGTGACCTTCGGGCCGCTGGGCGGCGTTTCGCACGTTACGGGCTACGAGGACGGCAAGCCCGCGGTCACCAGGGCCAGCGCCGACCTCAGGCCGGGCACTACCGCCGCCTTCGCGATCCTCGCCGCGCTGATCCATCGACAGGACACCGGCGAGGGCCAGTTCATCGATTTCTCGGCGCGTGAGGCCATAACCTGTGGCATCGGCGAGATCATCATGGACTATACGATGAACGGCCGGGTGCGCGGCAGACGCGGCAACCGGGACGATGTGATGGCCCCGCACAACTGCTATCGCTGCAAGGGCGACGATAAGTGGATCAGCATCGCGATATCGAATAACGATGAATGGCGCGCGCTGACCTCGGCGATGGGAAGCTCGGAGTGGGCGTTCGACGAGCGTTTCGCCGATCAATATGTTCGATGGCAATATCAGGACGAAATCGACAGACTGATCGAAGCCTGGACGATAAACTACACCGACTACGAGTTGATGGAGATGCTACAAGAAGTCGGCGTGGCCGCGGTGCCGTCGTTCGACAGCGAGGAGTTGTTCACCGACCCGCATTGCAGGGAGCGCCAATGCTACGTGCCGACCGAACATTACGAGGAGGGCGAGCTGTACGCCGTCGCCCCGCCGTGGAAGTTCTCGGAGACGCCCGCCGTAGCAGCCAGCGCTGCACCGCAACTCGGCGAGCACAACGGCTACGTATTCGGCGATCTCCTCGGCATGCCGCAGGACGAGATCCGCCGACTGGCCGACGAGTATGTGCTGTACTGACGAGGTTGTCAGGCGTCCCCGTTTTACGCTACAATAATAAAGGTTGCTGGAAGCTCCGTCTTCGGTAGCGGCCTCCCGCCCACGCTGCGATGGGGGACCTGTCTGGAAAACGTCCCGAAGACTTTTTCTGAATTTCAGTGTGACACATGCAAACGAAGGAGAGGTTAGAAGGTATGAAGTACCAGAACGTGCTTCTCAAGTTCGATGGGAGGATCGCTACGATTACTCTTAATCGACCGGAGAAGCTCAACGCTATGAACGACGCCATGATGCGCGATTTAATGAAGGCGCTGGAGAAGGTGCGCAAGGACTACGCATCGCTGGTGGTGGTGATCAAGGGGGCCGGCGACTCTTTCAGCGTCGGGCAGGACCTGAGCGGCGAGGGGACAAAGGAAATCATGCCGCCCAACCCGCGTGAGAAGACCTACCTGTTCGATATGCACTCACAGGCTCAGAAAAACCAGTACCTGTGGCAATATATCTTCGAGTACCCCAAGATCACCGTAGCCCAGGTGCACGGATACTGCCTGGGGATGGGACTCGATCTGGCGATGGCCTGCCGCGCCGCAATCTGCACCGATGACGCCGTCTTCGGCGACCCCTCGGTCAGGATGGGGATCGCGTCGCCCAACCCGCTGTGGACCATCCGCGTCGGACTGAAGAAATCCAAGGAATTGCTCTTCACCGGCAGGTACATCGATGGCGTGGAGGCTGAGAAAATAGGGATGGTGATGAAGGCGGTGCCCGCCAGGGAGATGGACGACGTGATGGCCGTCGAGCTTGAATCGTTCGCCCGCTCTGCCGGCATCGGCGGCTGGGATCAGCAGGGCGTCTTCTGGAACTCATGGATGTCGATCATGCAGCTTGCCGGCCTGGGCGCAGGGCGGCAGATGGCGACCAACGTCAATGTCATAAGCTCCACGCAGCGGCCGCATCGCAGCCTGACCGACCGCGGCGGATTGGACTTCTACCAAATACGCGAGGAAAAGGGATTGAAAGCGGCTATCGAGGAACGGGATGCCCCCTTCCGCAAGTATTTCCCCGAGCCCAAACCGAGGAAGAGGTAAGATATCGTGAGCACGATTATTTACGAAATAAAGGATGGAATCGGTTATATAACCCTCAATCGCCCAGAAGAGCTCAACGCCATGAACGACGAGATGCTGGCGGAGCTGGATGCGGTGTTGCCCAAGGCGGAGATGGACCTGGATGCAAAAGTGATAGTGTTCAAAGGTGCGGGCAAGGATTTTTGCGCGGGCCAGGACCTGACCGGTGTTAACACCAACGAGGTTCTCTCCGAGCCGGGCGAGCATATGACGATCAAGAAGCGGATGGAGGCGGAGCGCCGCCGCAACCGCCGCTGGGAGTACATTTTCAATCTGGCAAAACCCACCATCGCGCAGGTGCACGGCCATTGTTTGGGTACCGGATGTTACCTGTCGATGGTATGCGATATAACCATCGCATCCGAAGACGCCCTGTTCGGCGACCCGCTGCTGCGCATGGGGCTGCTGCCGCACATGCCGCTGTGGCCGTACCTCATCGGTATCAAGAAGACGGCGGAGATGCTCTACACCGGCTGCTATATCGACGGGATAGAGGCGGAGAAGATCAACCTGATAAACAAGGCAGTGCCCCGCGATGAGCTGGAGGACGAGGTCGATAAAATGGCCAGGGGCATCGCGCTGATGAACTGCGACCAGACGGCGCCGCTCAAGGATGCAGTCAACTCGGTAATGGAGGCCCGCGGCCTCGGCGCGTGCTGGCGTTTCACCAACAACATGCAGCTCGTGATGCAGCAACGCACCATGCCGACCGAGGAATTCAACTTCTTCAAGGTCAGAGACAAGAAGGGGCTCAAAACAGCCATCGATGAGCGGGATGCCCCGTTCAAGAACTTCTGCGAGGAGAGATAATATGCCTACCGGATTTGGATGGGATTTCAAAACGCAATATAAGGAATATTTCTACGAGCACAACGACTACCGCGAGTGGGACTTTCAGGCGGCGGTTTACGATAAGGTAAACGATCGCATCGCAAGGATAACCCTCAACCGCCCGGACAAGCGGAATGCCTTCAACGACTGTATGTACGAGGACATCGGAGCGGCACTGCATAAGGCCAACGACGACCCGGAAGTGAGGGTGGTTATTATCAGGGGCGCGGGAAAGCACTTCGGCGCCGGACACGATCTTAGCTCCCCCGAGGGCGAGGAATCCCCGCCGGTGCACCCGAGTGTAAACCCGACGCTGCAGGACTACTACGGCTTCGAGCGCAGGCGCTGCTACAAATACGACGACGCCAGGGACTACCCCAAGATCACCATCGCGCAGGTACACGGAAAATGCATCGGGGCCAGCCAGATATTCGCCGCCTCATGCGATATCATTATAGCCGCCGAAGACGCCCAGTTCGGCATACGCGGTTTCGGCAGCCAGCTGCACGGCCTCACCGAGTATCCATTGTGGCCGCTGTGGTCCAACAAGGCCTACGCCGGACACGCCGTCACCGAGATGTCGGGCAAGGAGACCGTAGATTGCGGATTCGCCAACAAAGCGGTGAAGCTGGAGGAATTGGAGAAGGAGACACTTATGTGGGCAGAGACACTGAGCCATCTCCCCAGCGAGGCCGTCGCGGTGACCAACGAGTGGATCAGCGGAATGCTCGATATTATGGGCATGGGCGGCGCGCAGCGGGCGCACTATCACGCCCACACCGGATTGCAATACGTGCGCTTCCGCCCCGAAGAGGTGAACATGTATAAAGACAAGAGGGACAAGGGCCTCAAGGGCTTCCTCGAGGACAGGGCTAAGACAGCTACAGCCACATCGCATGCAAAAAAGTAAGAGGTTACAATATGGACGACTGGCAGGAAGAGTATAAACGAAAACTTATCTCGGCAGAGGAAGCCGCACAGAAGGTCAAGTCGGGCGACACGGTTGCCTTTACCGCCGGGCGCGAGGCGCATTCCATCGGGCTGGCCATCGCCGCGCGGCTGGGCGACCTGCAGGGAATCAAGGTACAAGTGCCGTCCCCCGGCTATGACTTCGGCTGGTACGACCCGGGATGGGAAGACTCCTTCGATATTACGATATCGTGGCCCACGGCCACCGCTCAGGACATGCTCGACGAGCGCAGGTGCGATGTAAACCTGCCGCTCATCATCCCGTTCTCGACCGAGAGCGATCCGCCGGATGTGCTGCTAACCGAAGTGTCGCCGCCGGATGACCGCGGCTTCTGCAGCTTCGGCGCGTCGCTGTGGAGCAAGCGCCGGCAGATCAAGCACACCAAATTGAGCATAGCCGAGGTGAACCCCAAGCTTATCCGCACCTACGGCGATAACTACGTGCACGTCTCCGAGATAGACTTCTTCGTGGAACACATGTCTCAGGCGGGACAGCCGGGCACCGGAAGCCTCGGCGGCCGCGCCATCAAGGAGCCGCCCGCATACCAGAAGCAGATCGTCGAAAACGTGGCGTCGCTCATCAAGGACGGCGACACCATCCAGATCGGCGTGGGCCGCACTACCGAGCCGCTGGTGCGGATGGGCCTGTTCAACGGCAAGAACGATATCGGCATCCACTCCGAGGCCACGCCGCCCGGCATCATCTCGCTGGTGCGCGACGGCGTGATAAACGGATCGAAGAAGACGCTGTACCCCGGACAGGTGATCGTCACCTCCATCGGCGGCGGATCGAAAGAGGAGATGCAGTGGTGCAACGGCAACCCGATGTTCTACCTGGTCGATCTTCTGTGGCTGGAGGATATCAGGGTGATCGCCCAGAACGATAACATGGTGTCGATCAACAACGCCCTCGCCATCGACATGACCGGCCAGATCACCGCCGAGAGCATAGGCCCTAAGCTGATGTCTGTAGCCGGAGGCCAGATACCGTTCGCATTCGGCGCGCTGCTCTCCAAGGGCGGCAGATCGATAACGGTTCTCCCGTCGACGGCGCAGGACGGCAAGGTCTCGCGCATCATGACGGCCCTTCCGGAGGGCACGGCGATAACGTTGCAGCGCAACATCGCCGACCTCATCGTTACCGAGTACGGTATCGCCAACCTGCGACACAAGACGCTGCGGCAGCGCTGCGAGCAGCTCATCAACGTCGCGCATCCCGACTTCCGCGAGGAGCTTTGGAAAGAGGCCAAGAAGCTCTACTGGCCATAGATAAAAAGAGGTGCCCTTCCGCGGAAGGGCCGGGGTTTTTAGGGGTGTCCCCTAATTCTATAAAAATTCCCCATGATTGGGGGATAGCAGGGGGTTGATTAACAACTTTGCACCCGCCGAAAATTATTGACTGTATGGACATTGCGTGATATCCTGTCCGTACGTTTGGCAGCGTAGCTCAGTCGGTAGAGCAGGGGACTCATAAGCCCAAGGTCACAGGTTCAAATCCTGTCGCTGCCACCAAAAGAAATAAAAAAGGACGCTCTTTCGAGCGTCCTTTGTTTTTTTGAGTAGGGGCTTAAGGGCTTGATTAATCAAGCCCTGGATTTGCCATTTGACATGAAACCATCGGTAGTATAGAATACGTGTATAATACGTGCTACACGTGGAGTATATCATGCAGAAGAAACTAACTATAACCGTGGACGAGAAGGTATACGACGGCCTCCGCAAGATGGTGGGCGCCGGACATATCAGCCACTTCATAGAAGACCTGGTGCGCCCGCATGTTCTGGATGAAGAGCTTGAATCAGCGTACGCGCAAATGGCCGGTGACGAGGAGCGGGAAGCCGAGGCGTTGGAGTGGTCCGAGGCCATAGTGAGAGATGTGGCCGATGAACCGAGGTGAGGTGTGGCTGGTTAACTTCGAACCGTCCATCGGCGGCGAGATACGCAAGACACGCCCCGCTGTCATCATAAGCAACGACGTTTCAAACAAGCATCTCAATCGCGTACAGCTCGTCCCGCTCACAAGCAAGACCGAGCGCGTTTATCCCAGCGAGGCCCTGGTCACTCTCAACGGCAAGCTGAGCAAGGCTATGGCGGATCAGTTGACCACCGCCAGCAAACAGCGCCTCATAAGCCTTGTGGGAAAGCTGTCCATGGATGACATGTTCCAGGTTGAGCGGGTCACCGGCATCCAGCTCGGCCTGCCGCAAAAGAGAAGCGAGTGAGCGACACTGGTTTGAACTAGGGACTCATAAGCCCAAGGTCACAGGTTCAATCCCTACTCTGAAGATTTTTTAATAGAGCATCAAAGACATATAGATCGCGACCAAGTAAATGGTCTATGTCGAGGAAAAAGCCAATATAAAAGCTGATTTATATGAAATGGGGTAGAATTAGATATAATCTCGAACAACCCGGGATACATAACTGGCTTTTAGATAATCAAAAATACAGTTTTGAAGGGGCTGAATCACTCGGAAGCAAGATTGTAGTGATTAAGAAACCAGGCCCATACTTTGATTTATCGATTAATCCATGGTGGGGGCCTGAAGTTAAATTTAATAATATTAGCTGCGCTGAATTATTCAAGCCAGATGACACGCAAACTGAACTCACGATATTATGGGAAACACCCCACTATAAGATTTATTTTAACAATCATCTTGTAGCTGAGCGACAAGATACAGAGCTAGCCGCTGCTGCAGACATCGCACTGCCATATTCTATCTACAACAAATTGAAACGGACTAAAACGCTTTTTGATATAAAAAGGCCACCGGAACCATCCGAAGCTTGGGAGTTTTCCGAATTCCCTCGATATCTTGCATCAAAATACAACTTGAATCCCAACAATGCCCAGGAATTTTTATACAATCCTTCTAATAGAACCCAGAAAGCCAGAGAGCAGCTCGCAGCCTGGGTATTCATTAGCACAATAACGAAAGCAATGACAAACAATAATTATCATGTCGCTATTCTAACTCCCTATGAAGATCGCGGTGTTGATATATATATCCGCATGATCAATACGTTAGCGTATGAGTTAGTGGCTCTGCCCATTCAAGTATGTGAGGTCCGCATCAAATCAAGTGACGCAAGTAAATCTATAGACGGTGACATTTTTAATGCAATTTATCAAGCTAAATCCCGACCTCACTCTAATAGAGATAATATTCTCCTCTGTGACAATCGTCTCATCGGGACTGGGATGGTAGATCCTTTTGTAATTCGCAGGCTTTTCGAGCAAGGGCAATGGCCTTTTCGAAAGATTATTTTAATGACCTCAGATGGGAAAACAACTATTATTTTCACTGTTTTCTGCGATAACATAGATGAACACTTTATCATAGTCAGTAAAGATTCAAAACCTGAAATCAGTGTCGGTTATACACGAGAAGATATACAAAGAAATAGTAATGCTGCTAAACAAGGAATTAGTCTGCAAATCATTATTTAAAATATACGAATGCTTAAAACTCATATTACTATAATTATGTAATCTAATAAACCGCAGAAAGAGGGAGAACAGCGAAACTGCAGGGGGATTCGAACCAAATCAGGAGACAAAACCATGACGACAGAGCAGGGATCGGGCGCAGACAAGAAATCGGGGAGGTCGCTGCTACACAGGCCGGAGCAGGCCTTCGTGCGCTGGGGC
>JAYEHL010000119.1:0-2604 GCA_034659515.1 Chloroflexota bacterium
TTTTTTTTTTTTTTTTAATACAAAAAAAAAAAACCCCGGCGCGGGCCCGACCCCCCCCCCGCTCCGAGCTACACAATGGACTTTACGGCAGACCCAAGACGGAAACAGCTATGGTACATGCACACGGCATGGATCCAAGGTTATGAGTCAGTCCGATCTTCGGGTCCTTGATCTGGCGTTTGCCCGCCCTGCCCAGCAGCTGTAGATACATCTCGTATATCATCCTCAAGCCAGTGGCTCCCACCGGGTGTCCAAAACACTTGAGCCCTCCGTCTGGCTGGACCGGCAAGCCGCCATCCAGATCGAAGAAACCGCTCTCGATATCCTCTTTCATTCCACCGCGCTTGCTAAACTGGAGGTCCTCCATCACGATGGCCTCTGTGATAGAGAAACAATCGTGCACCTCAGCCATGTCTATCTCTTTGCGCGGGTTCTTGATCCCCGCCTCTTTATAGGCGTTAATACCTGCGCGGGTGGTCTCCTCGGTATGAGTGAAGTCATACTCCGGCTTCACCGGGCCCTCTGCCGGGCCAACGCACATCTGTATACCCTTGATGTTAATGTAATCCTTCGTATACTTCTTGGCATCTTCCGCCCTGACTACGATAGCCGCACCCGCACCGTCGCTTACGCCACAGCAGTCGAACAATCCCAGCGGCCACGCGATTATCGGAGCGTTCATCGCCTGCTCCATAGTAAGCTCACGATGGAAGTGGGCCTTCGGGTTCATATTGCCGTTGTGATGGCTCTTTATCGACACATGGGACAGCATCCTCTTGCCATCGTCAGGCGAGATATTGTAACGGTCAAAGTACCTGGTGGCTAACATGGCGAACAGCGCCGGCGCTGTCGTCGTTAAACCCGCAGTAGCCGTTGTCCCGCCGGGTGAGACGGAAACCAGGCCGGCAAAGCCCATATCTTTCAGCTTCTCAGCGCCTACCGCCAGACCGACATCGACCACACCGGAGGCGACGGCATAGGCGGCATTGCGCAGGGCATCGGTGCCGGTACAACACATGTTTTCAACACGTGTTATAGGCTTGTATTGCAACCTGAGCCCCGACAGACCGAGTCCGGCCATGCCGGAAACCTCCTGCCAATTACCGACCCAGGCTGCATCGACATCCTTGGGCTCGATGTTGGCATCCTCAAACGCTTCGTATGCGGCATCCACCATCAGGTCGCTGACGCTTTTATCCCACAGCTCACCGAACTTGGTGCAGCCCATACCGATGATAGCTACTCTATCTTTAATACTCTGTGCCATTTCGTCCTCCTTTCTTATCCTCTCACCGGTCGCGCTTTCCAGTAGTAATTGTGAATACCCCGGTCAAAGAACAGCTTGCGCAGCACCATCTCCACCGGCATTCCCACCTCGACCGCCTCCGGATCGCGGTCAGTCAAGTCGAACTGTCCGCGGCCACCACCGTCGAAGTCGACGAAGATCGGCGTGCCCGGCGGATCGATAACGTCCGCCAGGAGATCGAGAGAGTAAGTAAATATCTTACCCTTCTTGTCGGCAAAGCGGTAATCCTCGAAGTTATCCTTCGTCTGGCAGTAATAGCATACACGAATCGGGGTCATGCCGCCGATGCCGAACGGCAGCTGGTACATGACATGGCCGCACGTCAAGCACTTCTTGCCATAGAGCCCCATCACTTCCTTACGGCTGCGCTTCAGCGCCGTCAACGAGGCGAAAGGAATCTCCGGTCGCCGTCCGCGCTCCACCGTTACCAACCCCCTCCAGCGGAGGAAGGTATAGTACGGAAGCATGCGCTTGGAGTTCATGTGAACCTTATTGATTCCGCGATGGTCCTTAGCCTTTTTCTTTGCAATCGCATCGGTGCATTCGATCAAGAAGGCATCCGCGCCGTTGCCGTACTGTGCCAGAAGTATCTTGTCTCCCGGCTTTGCATCCTCCAGCGCGGCGACAAGCATCATCATGCCCATAGCCGCACCGCAGGTGCCGATGGTCATGAAGAAGGGATCCTGTATCTGCTCCATGCCGAACCCTGTCCCCACCGCCACCTTGCCGTGCCGTCTGACATCCATCGGGGAACTCACTACGATCTTGGCAAAGTCCTTGGCCTCAAGCTTACACTTCTTCATCAAGCCGTTTATCGCCTTCGGCAACTGTTCGGAGTACCCATCGTCCAGCATCTGGCGATCCTCCCAGGCGCGCACGAAGTAGTCATTGTGCGCTCGCCACTCCCCCGCGAATTCATCGGAAACCGTATAGCTATCCTTAATGATAGCGATTGGATCCTTGTCACCGATGAGAAGGGCGGCAGCACCATCGCCATACATCGCCTCCCCCATGCCCGCCGGCGCCCCCATGCGACAGTCGGCGGCTGTCACCAACATGCTCTTCACCGATCCCGCCTTGACCGCGTCCACTGCCGCAGCCAGAGCCTCGGTGCCGCATCGCAGCGAATTGGTGAAGTCGGCAGTGCGAATGGTGTCTCGCATATCAAGCCCTGTAGCCACAATAGTCGAGCACTGCCTCTCGATGTACGGTGAACAAGTGGTAGCAAGATACAGACCATCAACCTTCTTGGAATCAGCGCCGGCTAGGCAGTCGTTGACCGCATCCCACGCCATCGT
>JAYEHL010000120.1:0-2593 GCA_034659515.1 Chloroflexota bacterium
GGTCTATGCCGGCGGCTGCAAAGGGCAGGTGGAGGTCTTTCCCGATTATTTAGAGGCTTTGAAGGACGTCGACGGGTTTTCTCACCTCATCCTTCTCTATCACTTTCATATGACCGACGGTTCCAGGCTGACTTACAGGCCGTTTCTCGATGGGCAGGAGAGGGGCATGTTCGCCATCAGGCACTTCAATCGTCCCAATCCCATAGGCATATCGGTGGTGCGCCTGGAGGGCGTCAGGGGTAACATACTCGATATTGCCGACGTCGATATCCTCGACGGCACGCCGTTGCTGGATATCAAGCCCTACGTGCCCCGCTTCGACCACCGCTCCGGGGTAAGGGCGGGTTGGTACGAGAACGCCAGCGAGAGGGATAAGTACGACAACGGTACAGGCTATAAAGAATAGGTTTATGAATGTTGAATAGGATGAGAAATTCCAGGCTTCTCAAAAGGTTATGGGAAGCTAAGTTTAAAATATTTACCCTGTGCATAGTTCTGCTGCTGGCGTTCTTCGTAGTCGGATTGCTGTACTGCGTAATAACGCACACCACGCTCGATGCCATGTGGGAGAGCATAACCTCAGAGGAAATAGTATTCGCCATAAAGCTGAGTCTGATCACGGCATTGATATCCACGGCGCTGTGCCTCATCGTGGCCATACCGGCGGCATACGCACTCGCCCGCTACAATTTCTGGGGCAAGAGCCTTGTAAACACAATATTGGACATGCCTCTAGCCCTCCCGCCGCTGGTCGCTGGGGTGGGCTTGCTTATAATCTTCGGCGCCACTGCTTTCGGTGACGCGCTGGCCGAGGCGGGCCTCAAATTCGTGTTCACTACTAAGGGTATAGTGATCGCCCAGTTCTTCGTCAACCTGCCGTTTCCGCTGCGCGTGATGCGCTCGTCCTTCGAGAGCATCAACCCGCGCTACGAGAACGTGGCGCAAACGCTTGGTTGCACTAACGAACAGGTGTTCTGGAGGGTGGCGCTTCCGATGTCGAAGAACGGCATCGCCGCCAGCGCGGTTATCACGTGGTGCCGCGGCATCGGAGAGTTCGGAGCGGCGCTCATGATAGCCGGAGCGACGCGAATGATGACCGAGACCCTGCCCATCTCGCTGTATTTGAACATGTCCTGCGGCGACTTGCACATGGCCATAGCGGCGGCGACGATACTGATAATCATCTCCGTCGTCTCCATCTTCATCTTCGAGTACTTCAGCCGCTCGGCGCGCATGTTCTAAGAGGTATCGCAATAATGATAAAGGTCGAGAACGTACACAAGAATATGGGGGAGTTCAGCCTGCGCGGGGTGGACATCGATATAGGCGAGCGGGAATACCTGATGCTGCTGGGACCCACCGGCGCCGGAAAAACGATACTGCTGGAGACCATAGCCGGTATCTACCACCCTGATAAGGGCAGGATCACGGTGAACGGTCGCGATATCACCGGCCTGCCGCCGCGCAAGCGCAACATCGGCATGGTGTATCAGGACTACATGCTGTTCCCCCATCTCAACATCGAGAAGAACATCATGTTCGGGCTGAGGTCGCGCAAGGTGAAAAAGGCAGATGCTAAAAGCCGCGCCCGCGAGCTTGCCGGGATGCTGAAGATAGATCATCTGTTGCACCGTCATCCCGGAACCCTGAGCGGCGGCGAGCAGCAGCGGGCGGCCATCGCACGGGCGCTCATCATGGAGCCAGAGGTGCTGCTGCTGGATGAGCCTCTGAGCGCACTCGACACCGAGACGCGCACCAAGCTGCGGGCCGAGCTGCGGCGGATACATGAAGCGACGAGCACCACCATGATACACGTGACACACAGCTTCGATGAGGCGTTCCTGCTCGGCAGTCAGATGGCGATTATGAACGAGGGCATCATAGTACAGGTCGGAGAGCCTGGCGAAGTATTCCGCAAACCTAACTGCAAGTTCGTCGCCGACTTTCTCGGAGCGGCCAATCTGTTCCCGGGCAACGCTATCGTCGATAACGGGATGAGCTCCATAGACATCGGAGGGGTGAAGATAGCATCGGCGGTGCCGATCTCCGGCAGGGTGTATGCCTCTATCAGGCCGGAGGATATCATGGTTTCACTGAGGCCCATAGAGTCCAGCGCCAGGAACTCGTTCGAGGGGAATATCGAGCGTGTGGAGGATCACGGGACCATCAGCCAGGTCACTGTGGACGCCGGAGCCCCCTTCATCGTATCGCTGACGCGGCGCTCGTTCGAGGATATGAGTCTGGCCGTAGGCTCGCACGTTTTCATCACTTTTAAGGCCGCCGAGGTTCACGCGTTTTAGGAGATACTACCAGGCGACGGCGTCGCGGGGAACGTCCTTCATATATTCTATGGCCTCGGCGGCGACGAACAGCGAACCAGTGACGCAGATGAGATCACGCGGCCCGGCGGCGGACAGGGCGCGCTCGATCGCGTCGATCACGCCATTCGATGTAGTCGCGTGCAATCCGCTCTTATTTACCGCCTCGAGCGCTTGCTCGGAAGGCATTGCGCGCGGGTGTCGCGAGTGAGTGACGATGATGCTGCCGGTTATCGGCGACAGCTCGTGAAATATCCCGGCGATGTCCTTGTCGC
>JAYEHL010000121.1:0-2577 GCA_034659515.1 Chloroflexota bacterium
AAAACTTATCCTGGGGTCCTGCCAGGAGAAACGCATTCCGAATTTCTTTAGCCCCTGCCGCAGCACATCGACGCGGGCGTTCAGATCGTCCTCTGTAAACTGTCCGACCCACTGGAACGGCGTGTGCGATTTGGGTACGAATGCGGAAGCGCTTATCTTCATATTCAGCGGCTTGCGGTTCTGCTTGCGCACATCCGCTGTTTTTTGTCGCAACAGGCTGACTATAGATTCAATATCTTCCTCGGTCTCCGTAGGCAGCCCTATCATGAAATACAGCTTTACGCTGTTCCATCCCCGCTCCTGTGCGGTGGTTAATGTATGGATTAACGTATCGTCAGGCATGTTCTTGTTTATGACGCGCCTCAGCCGTTCGTTGCCGGCCTCCGGCGCAAAGGTCAGGCCTGTCTTCTTGCCTTTGGTGATGACATCCATCAGCTGCACAGAGAAGCTGTCCAGCCGCAGGCTCGGCAGGGATATTTTTAGATGGTCATCTTTGTAATCCGCTGTCAGAGCGCTTATCAACAGTTCTATCTCGGAGTAATCGCTCGTGCTCAGGGAGAGCAATGATAGCTCGTTGTGGCCGGTGTTTTTCAGCAGCTCGTGCGCTGCCTGCAGTATATCCTCGCGATTGCGCTCCCTGAGGGGACGGTAGATAATGCCCGCCTGGCAGAAACGGCACCCTCGTGTGCAGCCGCGTTGTATCTCGATCATGGCGCGGTCATGCACTGTCGCTACGAACGGCACGATAGGCTTCGTAATAGCCATCGGCAGCTCACCTATGAAACGGCGGATGATACTCGATGGGACTTGATCGGAGCGTGGTATTATCTTCGAGACGGTATTATCGTCATGGTATTCGACGGTGTATAAGCCAGGTACGTAGACCCCCGGGATATTTGATAGATGACAAAGCAACCCCTGCCTATCGTCGGGGCCGGAAGCCTTCCACTCACGGACAGACTGGAGAAGCTCGACAAGCACGTCCTCGCCGTCGCCCAGCACGAAGAGGTCGATGAACTCCGCCATCGGCTCGGGATTGAGGGAACAGCTGCCCCCTGCGATGACCAGGGGAAACCGCTCATCGCGGTCGCAGGATTGCAGCGGTATCCCCGCCAGATCGAGCATGTTCAGGACGTTGGTGTATGTAAGCTCGTATCCCAGCGAGAAACCGACGATATCGAAATCCCTTATGGGCCGCCTCGATTCAAGGCTGAATAGAGGGATCGATGATCTCCTCATCTCCCCCTCCATATCTACCCAGGGGGCGAAGACGCGTTCGGCGAGCGCGTATGGTTCGCGATTGGCAAGATGATACAGTATGGACAACCCCAGGTTTGACATGCCGATCTCGTAGAGATCGGGGTAGGCGAGTGCCAGCTTGACATCTATCGTTTCCCAGTCATTGACGATGCTGTTCCACTCGCCGCCGGTGTAGCGCGCGGGTTTTGTGACCGATGGCAGAATGCTGTCCAGATTTATCATAGCTTCCTCGGGCTCATTATAGCAAAGCTGCGCACTTTTGACATCTTAGCTGGAACGTGCTAGAATTTTACCTTAGCTGCGTTTGAAATATTAAAAGCGCTGAGGAGGATTTGGTGGTAGCTGCAAAATCGAAAAAGAAGGCCTCGGCTAACTCGTACGCCATAGTTGAGACGGGCGGGAAACAGTATCGCGTTGCTCCGGGCGATGTCATCAGTGTGGAGAGACTGGCTGTCGAGGAAGGTAGCGTTGTCGAGCTGGATCGGGTACTGCTGGTGTCCGAGGGCAAGAAGGTGAAGGTGGGGACACCCACTGTAGAAGGAGCCAGGGTTACTGCCGATGTCGTAGGCGAGGCTAAGGATAAGAAGATCGTCGTCTTTAAGTATAAACCGAAGGTACGCTATCGCAGGAAGAAGGGTCACCGGCAGATTCATACGCAACTGGAGATCAAGGATATAGTATCTAAAGGCGCGGGAGAGTAATCAAATGGCTCACAAGAAAGGCGGAGGTAGCACAAGGCTGGGGCGCGACAGCAAGTCCAAGAGGCTGGGCGTTAAAAGATATGGCGGACAGCAGGTTCTTGCGGGGACGATCATCGTTAGGCAAAGGGGCACGAGAATTCATGCGGGCAACAACGTTGGTGTAGGGAGAGACCATACCCTGTTTGCCTTGATTGACGGTTATATCAAGTACGAGCCGGTGACCAGACATAAGAGAAAGGTTAGCGTCTACCAGTCATGAAGAAAGAAATTCATCCTAAATATGGCGAGACAGAGGTCACATGCTCCTGCGGCAACACGTTCACATCCTGTTCTACCAAGCCCAAGATAAAGGTTGAGCTGTGTAGCAAGTGCCACCCGTTTTATACCGGCGAGCAGCGAATTGTGGACACCGCCGGACGGGTGGAGCGCTTCAACAGGCGGTACCAGAAGGCGTAGGACATTCCTTTACCTGTATAACGGAGCGGCGGATTCTGTCCGCCGCTTTTTTTATTCCGGTGACGGTCATTGCGAATTATTTAAGGATAGGTGAAACCAGGGTGTCCTGTAGGGGCGAATGGCCATTCGCCCCTTTCTGGATTGCCTGATCAAGTCAGGC
>JAYEHL010000122.1:0-13148 GCA_034659515.1 Chloroflexota bacterium
TCCATCACCGCCGGTACATGACCAGGCAGGAGGCGATACAGGATATAGCCGAGTATATCGATATCTTCTATAATAGACAGCGACGACAGGCAAGACTTGGCTTCCTGTCGCCTGCAGCATATGAGCAAAGATTCTATGCAGGGTTGCTGGCAGTATGAAAGGTTTGGTGTCCACTATTGCCATCCGACGCCACTTTTGGATTGTTGGTTTTTGAGATACTCTAGTTTGGATTACTATAACCTTAGTACAAACGAACTCTGCTTAAAGAGTTTTTTATCAGATTTACAAAAATACAATACCACAACACGCTGAACCTACGCCTTATACACCTTACACCGCTGCCCGCGGAAGATGAAATTCCCCGAAACCGCATCGCACATGTCGGGATCGTCATCCAGAACGGCGTTGATATTCGACCGCCATATGCTGTCGATCGATTCGTCCTCTGGATACCACCAGCCGTGCTCGGCGCTGACGACGTCGGGTAAAATGCCATCGGAGTATTTGCACTTGAACGTAGCCCTGCCCGCAGGCGTCTCGGCCCACAGCCAGTCGCCGTCGGCGATGCCCAGCTCCGCGCCCTTCTGCGGATTGAGTTGCGCGACTGGATCGGGACTGCCCCTGCGAATGGAATCGATCTGGCGATCCTGCGAATGATAGTAGCGGCGGTTGCGCGCGCCTGTGATGAGCGACAGCGGATAGCCGTCCGGTGCCTCGGATTGGCCCGGCTTGCCGACCGCGGGCTCGCTCCAGTAAGGAAGCGGATCGTATCCCATCTTCTCCAATATTGTGCTGTACAGCTCGAACTTGCCTGTGGGCGTAGCGAAGCCCTTGAGCTCGTATTTGCGGTCGCGGGGAGCCGGGTTATCGTAGCCTTTACCGGCCATGAACTGCCGGAACGTGACGCCCATCGGCTCCAGACGGTAGTCGAAGAACTCCTCCAGCGTGCGCCAGGGCCAGTGCTGCGCCTGTCCCAATCGAATCCCCAGATCGCGCCAGAAGTAGAACTCGGCCCTTCGCTCGAACAGGGGCCGGACTGCGACTTCGCTGCCCTGTAGATAAAGAGTATAATTTCCTCCCTGCAGGCTCTCCTTCTCAAAACATGACGCGGCCGGGAGTACGTAATCGGCGATGCTGCACGTCGGCGTCATGAAGGTGTCCATCGCCACGTGCAGATCGAGATTCATCAGAGCATCGTATATAAGCTTAGAGTTTGGCATGGTCAGCAACTGGTTCTTGGCCAGCGTAATCATGGCCTTCACGGGATATGGCTTCCCGGTGATCACGGCGCGGTAGACCATCGGGGCGTGAGCCAGCCCGGTAACCCAGGGCGTAGAGAGCGGCCGCTCCCGCACCCTGTTGATGTTCTCCTCCATGGCCTCGAACATCGGCCAGGAATACAGCTTGAAGCGCTCGCCCCCCATCAGTTTGGCCTTCTGCTCCGGCGCAAGCATTATCGATCCTTCTATTTCGGCATCCAGGCGATATGCGGGATGCGGCTCCATCATCACGTCGCCGCCGGGCACATCGATGTTGCCGGTGATCGCCGCCAGAATATATCTCGATTGCAGGACCGGGGTACAGTTGGCCTGCTCCTCGATGCCGTTGGTATGGAATATCTGGCTCGGTTTGACCGTAGCGTACATGCGCGCCGCCTCGCGTATGCTGTCCGCGGGAACGCCGGTGATCGACTCGGCGACATCGGGAGTCAAGTCCTTCACACGTTCGGCCACCTTGTCGAAACCGTAGCACCACTTTTCCACGAATTCTTTATCGATGAGGTCCTCGGCGATGACGGTCTGTATCATAGCCATAAGCAGAGCGCCGTCGGTGCCCGGCCGGGGCTGGAGCCACAAGCCGGCCTCCTCGGCGACGGCGGTGCGCCTGGGATCGATGACGATGAGCTTGAGCCAGGCCTTGGTCGCATCGCGGATTACGTTCCACAGCATGGGGCCGGCCTGATGCGGGTTGGCGCCGATGAGCATCAGGCACTTGGTCTCCGGACGCAGGGCGGGCATGAATATCATCCAGCCGGACATGAGATGGCTCAGCACCATACCGATGCCGCAGCTGTGCGGGCCGAGGAAGTTGGGGCTGCCGAACAGGTACTGGAAACGGGTGCGGAATTCCTCCCCCGTGTTCTGCTCGCCGGAGGATGTTATCGCCAGCGCTTCCGAGCCATACTGCGATCGAACCTTGTCCAGCTTGGATGCGATTTCCTCAAGCGCCTGGTCCCAACTTACGCGCTCCCAATTACCCCCGCCGCGTTCACCGGCGCGCTTCAAAGGATAGTTGAGACGGTCGGGATGGTAGACGTACTCGGCGGCGGCATTAGCGCGGGGGCATCCGCCGACGACGTTGGCCCACATCCTGGCCATCATCGAATCTTTTTTCACACCGCTGCGATCGTACCCGATGAGGCGGCCGTCCTCGACCTTGACCTTATAGCGGCAGTGGCTGGCGCAGAACCCGCAGACTATCTTCTTTGTCTCTGCTCCCATTTTAACCTCCCCGGTCGATTGATCCGCATCGATCCGCACAATCGGTTTTTACTACCCTTGTAAAAACTCTCCGATTTCAAATGAATCGAGATATTAGCCGACTACAGCCTAGCATAAAACGATTATGGAGAACAGTAGAATCGATTGCAATACAGTAGCAACTTCGATACGGATTCAGCTGCAAAAATGCCGGGGCAAGCGAGGTGGACGAGATCGGAGCGTGCCACAGTATCGCTGCAAAAAAATCACAGGACTGATCACACCGGCATCCATCGACATATATCCGATACGAGAAACTCCCACTTTTCCCCAAAGGGTATGGAGAAAGGCTTCTAAAATTGTATAATAGGGAAACGACGGGTGCAAAACAGAGGGGGTACACAATGCCGAAGTGGTCTACGCTTGTTATAGGATTGCTCGTATCAGCATTCGGTGCGGCTGTAATAGTTGAGGGAAGTCTACAGATTGTAGGTGTACTCCAGTTAGTCGCCGCCGGGTTCCTGATAATGATAGGCGTAAAGCGCCTGCGAAAAAAACAAGGGCCGCAACAACCCGCTGCCGGGGAGTCACAGGAGCAACCACCTTCTCCCTGATCATTCCTGACGATAAGTATGCGTCGTTTCACACGTGAAGGCAGCCCCCGTTCGCACATGAAAGAATCGACACAGCTAAAGTACGCCATCGTTGAAACACGAATAGGCTATATAGCGATGCTCGGCTCAGAGGCGGGACTGCGCTCGATTTGCATCTATCCCTCATCGAAAAAAGCGATCCGAGACATTAAACATCGATTCCCCGAATCGATCATGGCACACAGCGACTTCGAAGACCTGGCGGATAGGCTCAAGCGATACGCGCGCGGCGAAAATGTCAGCTTCGACGAAAAGTTCGATATCGCAGATGCGACCTCATTCCAACGCGACGTTTGGATGGCGACACGCTCGATCCCGCGTGGCGAGACCCGCAGCTACAGCTGGGTCGCTCGCATGATCGGGAGGCCCCGCGCGGCGCGCGCCGTGGGGCAGGCGCTTAACGGCAACTTGCTGCCGATCGTCGTGCCATGCCACCGGGTCATCGGCAAAAGCGGAAGCCTCACCGGCTTCAGCGGCGGGATCGATCTAAAGAGACGCCTGCTCGACATGGAGTCTTCATCGCCCTAGACAAAAAACCAACCTCTAAGCCGATTGATACCGTTGCGCCGCAATTTTTCATATGCTATACTCTCTCTTTGTGGGATTACAAACACATAAATCAAAGAAGGAGCGAAGCTAGATGCGGAAATACCTAAGATTGTCGATAATGTTAACACTAGTGGTAGCTTTAGTCGCCATAAGCGGCATAAGCTGCGGCGACGGTGGGGATGACGGAGCCAACGAGACATACAAGATAGGTGCGCTGTTCTCGACAACCGGAGGCGCCTCAAACCTCGGTGTTCCTGAAGAAAACACAGTGGAAATGATGGTAGAGCAAATCAACGCCGACGGCGGTATCAACGGACACTTGCTTGAGGTTATAATCTATAACGACGAGACCGATTCGGTAAAATGCGCCAACTTGGCCAACAAGCTGATCGAGCAAGATGAAGTTTTAGCTATCATCGGTCCCACGACCAGCGGAAACAGCTTGGCTATTATTGAAACAGTTACCTCCGCAGAGATACCGCTGGTATCCTGCGCCGCCAGCGCCGATATCATCGAGCCGGTGGAGGACAGGTACTGGGTATTCAAGACCCCGCAGACGGACAGACAGATAGTAGCCGAAATCTATTCCTATCTGCAGAGCGAGGGCATCACTAAAGTCGCTATCATAACCGCCACATCCAGCTTCGGAACCGGCGGAAAAAAATACCTCGAGTCCGAGGCCGACGACTTCGGTATCACTATTGTTGCCAACCAGGTATTCGACGAGGGCGACACAAGCATGATTTCTCAGCTCACATTGATCAAGGGTACCGACGCCGAAGCGGTAGTCTGCTGGGCCATCGACCCGGAATCGGCTGTGGTCGCCCTGGATATGCAGACGCTTCAGCTTGAGATACCGCTACTCTGCAGCCACGGGATCGCCAATCAAGGTTTCATCGATGCGGCGGGAGATGCCGCCAACGGCGTGATCTTCCCGGCGGGCAAGCTGCCGGTAGTCGATTTTGTTCCGCAAACCGATCCGCAGTGGGAGGTACTCACAACTTACAAGGCCGACTATGAGGCATTATACGAGGGCGGCGTCAGCACATTCGGCGGACACGCGTACGATGCATTGAGCATGGTCGTTATAGCCCTGGAGGATTTAGAGGACGACTTGAGCATTGACGAGGCAAGGGCTGCCATCAGAGACGGCCTGGAGCAAATAAGCGGGTTCGCCGGCACCGGCGGCGTATTCATTATGTCCCCAACCGACCACCTGGGAATGCAGACGGGTTCTCTGGCTTTGATAGAGATCGTCGATGGAGAGTGGACCTGGAAACAGTAGAAATTGACTGCACTTTCTACACTTGATATTATGGGGGGGGGAAAGTTAAACTTCCCCCCCTTTTTATGGTCAAATGACTTTGGGATCTGATGAATGTCCATAGACCAGTTCGCACAGTATCTTATATCAGGACTCACCGATGGTAGCATCTATGCCCTTCTTGGCCTTGGTTTTACAATCATTTATGCCGTAACCCGCATCATCAACTTCGCCCAGGGCGAGTTCGTGATGATAGGGGGCATGCTCTCATATACGCTGGCGGCATCCGCAGGGCTTTCGATCCCGCTCTCAATCCTCCTCTCGATTCTATCCGCGGCAGCCGTCGGCGCTATCATGTACCTGCTGGCGATACGAACAGCCAGGCGGGCATCGGTCGTAAGCCTGATCATTATCACCATCGGATTCTCCATCTTTGTCCGCGGCGTCGCCGCCGAGATATGGGGCGTCAACACCATGCGTCCGCCGTTATTCTCCGGAAAAACTCCCCTTTCATTACCCTTCGTCGACGCGGTCATAACCCCTCAGGCGATATGGATAATCGGCACTGCCGTGGTGGTGACCATACTCCTGCACCTGTTCCTCAAATACACGATGGTCGGCAAGGCCCTCAAGGCGTGCGCGGTGAACCCCGAGGCCGCCGGCCTGGTCGGCATTAACTCCAAGGCGATGGCCCTGATCGCCTTCGTACTGGCGGCAGTCATAGGAGGCACCAGCGGCGTGGTAATGGCGCCGCATATCTTAGCCTCCTACGATATGGGCGTCATGCTGGGATTAAAAGGCTTCGTGGCCGCATCTATCGGCGGTTTCAAGAATCCCATCGCCACGGTCGTCGGCGGCTTACTCCTGGGAGTGGTGGAGAACGTAGCCGTGGGGCTCAACTGGGGGCCGTTCACGTCGTCCTATAAGCACGTCATAGCGCTAGCGGTTCTCCTGCTGATATTGCTGATAAGATCGGGCAGGCTGGCCTCTGAGGAGAGGGCCGCCTGATGCTGAAGTTTATCGTGTCAAAGTGGAAATATCTGGTAGCGGCCGCGCTGCTGATATTCCTCATCCTGATCCCGTTCGACTGGTTCCTGGGCCAGTATACCAGCATAATGATATTCATCGGCATCAGCACCATAGTCACCGTCGGGCTATGCCTGTTGATGGGTTATACCGGCCAGGTATCGCTGGGACAGGCGGCGTTCTACGGCCTCGGCGCGTATTTCTCCGCCGTGCTCAGCAAGAGCTACGATGTCAACCCGTGGCTGGCGATGCTGATCGCAGCGGTGGCGACCGGACTTTTCGCCTTCATCATCGGATATCCCATCTTCCGCCTGCGCGGCAACTACCTGGCCATGGCCACCCTCGGTATAGGGCTGATCATATATATACTTTTCAGGCAGCTGATCGGGATAACCGGCGGCCCCGACGGCATGGCCGGCATACCGTATCTATCAATAGGCGGGTTCGAGTTCGATACCAATTTCAAGCGTTACTTTCTCGTCTGGTTCTTCTGCCTGTCCGTTCTGTTCCTGTCACAGAATATCGTAAGGTCGCGCACCGGCAGGGCGCTGCGGGCGATCCACGGCAGCGAGGTCGCCGCCGAATCGATAGGCATAAATGTGACGCGATTTAAGGTGAAGATATTCGTGCTCAGCGCGGTCTACGCCTCTCTGGCGGGCAGCCTCTTCGTGCACCACCTGCGCTTCGTGAGCCCACAGACGTTCGACTTTCTCGGTTCCGTGAAGCTGGTAGTTATGGCCGTCATCGGCGGGCTGGCCAGCATATGGGGCGCCATCTTCGGCGCCGGCGCCACGACCATCCTGAGCGATGAACTGCTGCTGAACTTGGGCGAGTGGGATATAGTAGCCTACGGCATCATCCTGATGCTTGTAATGATATTTACACCGGAGGGTCTGTTCGTCGCCTTAAAGTCGGCTACACACTGGTTGCAGCATAATTGGCGGGACCTTCCTTCCATCGTGAAGCGCAAGCGAAAAGAGCTGCCCGCCATCGTGAAGAGCATCCTGAAGCGATCGCTCTTAACCCGCGGGTGGAGGAAGGCTGAACCGTGAGCCAGCCGATACTTGAAACTAAAAATCTGAGCAAGGCCTTCGGGGGCCTGATCGCTGTCGATAATGTCGATCTGGCGATAGAGACGGGTAAAATCACCGCGATCATCGGCCCTAACGGCGCGGGCAAGACCACGCTATTCAACCTTATCACAGGCGTCTATCGACCCACCACCGGCGAGGTATTATTAAACGGCGAGCCTCTGACGCATACCCCGTGGTATGCGAAGGTGCTTAAACCGATATTGAACAACAGGATATTCAAGGACAGGCTCAAGCGGCATATTCAGGCCCACAGGCGCGCGGAGATGGGCATCGTGCGCACGTTCCAGCACATTCTCCTCTTCGGCAACATGACCGTCCTGGAGAATATAATGACAGGCCAGCATCCCCGCAGCCGCTGCGGGTTTCTCGGAGCCGCAATTCGCCTTCCCAGGACGAGACGGGAGGAAGAAAATATAACTCTGAACGCCATGAAATACATCAACATGGTGGGGTTGGGAAGGCAGGCGGAGCAGAACGCGCTCAGCCTGCCGCTGGGCCAGCAGAAACTGCTCGGAATCGCGCGAGCCCTCGCCACCGAGCCCAGGATAGTCATGCTGGACGAGCCGGGAGCCGGACTCAATACGCTGGAGAAACGCGAGCTGAGCGACCTCATCCGCCGCATCCGCGAGATGGGTATTACAGTTGTGCTGGTTGAGCACGACATGCCGCTGGTGATGGGCCTCGCCGAGTGGATCATCGTGCTGGACAGCGGGAGCAAGATCGCCGAGGGCACCGCAGCGCAGGTGCAGAAGGACAAGCGGGTAATCGCAGCCTACCTTGGCGAGGAGGAAGAAGAGTAGTGCTCAGGGTCGATAATGCATCGGTAGCCTACGGCCAGGTCACCGCGGTCAGGGAGGTATCTCTGACAGTAAACGACGGCGAGATCGTAACCATCATCGGAGCCAACGGCGCGGGCAAGACCAGCCTGCTCAATGCGGTCTCCGGGACGCTGCCGCTGAAGGGCGGCGATATCTGGCTGGACGATAAAAGGATATCCCGGCTCCCGTCGCACAGGACGGTGAAGCTGGGCCTGGCGTATATCCCCGAGGGCAGGCACGTCTTCGGGGATATGTCGGTTAAGGATAATCTGACGATGGGGGCCTATGTACAGTGCTCCCGCCGACGGTTCGGCTCCATCGGCTACGTCGGCTGGTTTATGAAACGTCCGGAAGTGCAGGCGAATCTTGAGACGGTTTTCAGAATGTTCCCGATACTGGAGGAGCGGATCAAGCAGAAGGCGGGCAGCCTCAGCGGCGGCGAGCAGCAGATGTTGGCCATCGGCCGGGCCCTGATGTCGTCTCCGCGAATGCTCCTGCTGGACGAGCCGTCACTCGGCCTGGCGCCCAACCTGGTGCGCGATATCCTGAAGCTCATCGTCAGGCTCAGGGACGAGGGACTGACGATACTGCTCGTGGAGCAGGACGCCAACGCCGCGCTCAAGATCGCCGACCGCGGCTACGTCATGGAGCGGGGCAAGATAACCATCGAAGGCACTGCGAAGGAACTGATGGGCGACGACAGGGTGAGGCAGGCATACCTCGGCAAGAGCGTGGCCTGATATTTTTTGTAGGGGCGAACCTATGTGTTCGCCCCCGCCGCCGACAATAAGAGGTACCTTTCCAATATAGGAAAAAACAATGTAGGGGCAATCCCCCGTGGTTGCCCATCCGAAGGGCAGGCACAGTGGCCTGCCCCTACGGGATAATCAATCGGGCAATGACAAGAAGAGATTTTAGATATCGACGCGACATACGCAAGGTTTCTTACATATCACGAGAGTGGTAAAATGGAAAACGGGTACTATTAACAATGAAACAACTACTGTCAGGAAATGAAGCAATAGCGCTGGGGGCGTATCACGCCGGAATGGCCGTAGCGACGGCGTACCCCGGAACCCCCAGCACCGAGATACTGGAGAACATCGCCCGCATGGACGGTGTGTACGCTGAGTGGTCGATCAACGAGAAGGTGGCGCTGGAGGTGGGGTTGGGATCGGCCTACAGCGGGGCGCGCACCCTGGTTTCGATGAAACACGTGGGATTGAACGTGGCCGCCGACCCATTCTTCGCCGCCTCGACTACGGGCATCATCGGCGGGATGGTCATTATCTCCTGCGACGACCCGGGGGAGCACAGCTCGCAGGGCGAGCAGGACAACCGTTATTTCGCCAGGTTCGCCAAGGTGCCCATGATCGAGCCCACGGACAGCCAGGAGGCCTACGACCTGATGGGGCTGGCCTTCGAGATAAGCGAGCAGTTCGACACGCCGGTGCTGTTCCGGTCGACGACGCGCATATCGCACTGCAAAGCGGTGGTCGACGTGACCAAAGAGCGGAAAGCCGACCTGAACAAAGCCGGATTCAAGCGCTGGCCGGAGAAGTTCGTAATGGTGCCCTCCAACGCCCGCGTCAGGCGCGTGGCCATGGAGGAGCGCATCGCCAGGCTGCAGGAGTACGTGGAGGATTTTCCGCTCAACGAGATGATCCTAGCCGACCGGAAGATCGGCGTGATCTCCAACGGCGTGGCATATCAATACGCCCGCGAGGTGTTCAAAGACGCCTCGCACCTCAAGCTGACGACGATCTATCCGCTGCCAGTCGAGCTGATTCGGCGGTTTGCCGGCGAGGTCGAAAGGCTGATCGTTATCGAGGAGCTCGATCCGTATATCGAGGACGAGGTGCGCAAGCTCGGCATCGCCGTCGAGGGCAAGAGTTTCATACCGATAATCGGCGAGCTGACGCCGGAGATAGTGGAGAACGCCGCCGCCGCGGCAGGGATAATCGATGCGTCGGCTGCAACACGGATCGACGCCGAAGCGCCGCCGCTGCCCGCGCGCCGTCCGCAATTATGCGCCGGATGCCCCCACGTGGCTACCGAGTACACGTTGAGGAAGATCGGCATCCGCACCTCGAACCCCGACGAGGAGATACACAAAGGCGAACTGATCGTCACCAGCGACATCGGGTGCTACACGCTGGGCGTTTACCCGCCGCTGGCCGCCCTCGACACATGCGCCTGTATGGGGGCCAGCATCGGGCAGGCGCTGGGGCTGGAGAAGGCCGGCGTTTCGAATAAAATCGTGGCGGTGATAGGCGATTCGACATTCATGCACTCCGGCATCACCGGCCTTATCGATGTGGTCTACAATCAGGGAACGATAACGGTGATCATACTCGATAACCACACCACGGCCATGACCGGTCATCAGGGCCACCCCGGCACCGGCATATCGGCGAGGGGCGAGATGGCGCAGTCGGTGGATATCGAGGCGCTGGTGAAGGGCATCGGCATCGCGGACGTCAACGCGGTGGACGCCTTCGACATGAAGGCCATCGAGTCCGCGATCAAGCGCTGCATCGCCAACGAGGAGCCGTCGGTGATAATCGTGCGCGGGCAGTGCCCGCTGGCGACGAAAAAGAAGGGCACGCCTTTCGAGGTGGACGCCGACACGTGCAGCGGCTGCCTTATCTGCTTGGACATCGGCTGCCCCGCCATAACTATTGTCGACGGCTTCGCCGACATCGACGCGGATGCGTGTACTGGCTGCGGAGTGTGCGCACAGGTCTGTCCGCAGGACTCTATTTCGGAGATGACGCGATGAAGGATGTGAACGTGCTGATGGTGGGCGTCGGCGGCCACGGCGTGATCTTGGCAAGCGACGGCATGGCCGAGATCGGCATGGTCAACGGATACGATGTAAAAAAGACCGACTCGCTCGGCATGGCGCAGCGCGGCGGCAGTGTCGTGAGCCACGTCCGATGGGGGAGAAAGGTTTTCTCGCCTCTGATCGAAAAGGGGGAGGTGGACTTCCTGCTGGGGTTCGAGCAGCTCGAGGCGGCGAGGTGGGCGTCATACCTGAAACCGAACGGCGTGGCCATCATCGCCGATCTGACCGTAATCCCGATATCGGCCGTGGTCGGCGATGTCCCCTATCCCGGCTGGGACGCGGTAAAGGATATCCTATCCCGATATACCGGTGAGACGTATCTGGTGCCCGCCACCGAGATCGCCCAGGAAGTAGGGAACCCCCGCGCGGTCAATATGGCGATGCTGGGTTTCCTTTCCGCTTTCCTAGAGCTTCCCGCCGAGGGCTGGACGGACACCATGCGCCGCAGGCTGCCGCCGAAATTCATGGAGACCAGCGTTGCAGCCTTCTTGAAGGCCGCTGAGGCGGCCAGATCGGTTATGCAAACGAAGGAGAACAAGCTATGATTCGTGATCCTGAACATGAGACGATGCCGCGACCTGAGCTGGAGAAGCTTCAACTCGAGCGGCTTAAGACTAAAGTTAAAGACGTCTATGAGAAGGTGCCCTTTTATCGCAGGGCGTTCAAGGAAAAGGGCGTAGCGCCGGAAGATATCAAAACCCTGGACGATGTTGCCAGGCTGCCGTTTACCAGCAAGCTCGATTTTCGCGATAACTATCCCTTCGGGCTAACGGCCGTGCCCATGGATCAGGTGGTGCGCATCCATTCTTCCAGCGGCACGACGGGCAAGCCGATAATTGCGCCGTACACGCAGAACGACCTGGACATGTGGTCCGAGGTGATGGCGCGCACGATGGCCTCCGCCGGAGCCACCAAGGATGACGTGGTGCAGAACTCCTACGGATACGGCCTGTTCACCGGAGGCCTGGGCTTCCATTACGGGGCGGAGCGCCTGGGGGCGGTGGTGATCCCCACCAGCACCGGCAACACCAAGCGCCAGATCATGCTGATACAGGACCTGGGCACCACTGTCATTGTATGCACTCCTTCGTACGCCTTGATTCTATATGAGACCGCTAAAGAGATGGGCATCGATTTCCGCGATACGAAGCTGCGCGTCGGCGTGTGCGGCGCGGAGCCGTGGTCCGAGCAGATGCGCAACGATATCGAAAGCAGGCTCGGCATATCGGTGATAAACATCTACGGCCTGACCGAGATCATCGGCCCGGGCGTATCCGTAGAATGCGAGCACAAGTGCGGCATGCACATATGGGAGGACCATTTCCTGGCCGAGGTCATCGATCCCCAGACCGGGGAACACGTGCCCCCCGGCCAGATGGGAGAGCTGGTGCTGACCACCCTCACCAAGGAGGCCCAGCCCATCCTCCGCTTCCGCACCAGGGACCTGGTCAGCTTGAACACGGACATCTGCAAGTGTGGACGCACCATGGCCAGGATGTCCCGCGTGATGGGCCGCAGCGACGATATGCTGATCGTCAAGGGAGTCAACGTGTTCCCGTCGCAGATTGAGAGCGTGCTGCTCGAGGTAGAGGGCGTTGAGCCGCACTACCTGATAGTGGTCGACCGCAAGGAAGCGTTCAAGTCCGATGAGCTTGAGATATGGGTGGAGATATCCGATGATGTTTTCTCCGACGAGCTGGTGAAGATGGAGGCGCTGGGGAACAAGCTCCGCGCCGAGATGGAGAGCGTGCTCAATATCTCCCCGAAGATCAAGCTGGTGGAGCCGCGCACCATAGCGCGCACCGAGGGCAAGGCCAAACGCGTCGTTGACCGCAGCGAGCTTAACAAATAAATACGATTCAATATCCCCCTTTCGTACAGGGGGAGCCGAGGGGGATTCTGTAGGGGCGAGGCTCGCCTCGCCCGATTTTGGATTGTCCGTAGGGGCACATCGTGATGTGCCCTGTCTGGATTGCCCGATCAAGTCGGGCAATGACAAAAAGGCAGGGGTGTCCCGTAAGGGCGAATAATTATTCGCCCCTACCGCAGGGGGTTCGGACGACCCCAACCATATATCCATATTCTAAAAAGAACCCGGGGAGGAATGCAGAAATGAGAAGAAAACAGGTTTCCGTATTTGTAGAGAACACGCCAGGCAGGCTGGAGGCTATACTTGATGCCCTTCAGAGTAAGAACGTGAGCATAAGAGCCCTCTCCGTCAGCGAAAGCGCTGAGTTCGGCATTGTGCGCATGATACTGGAAGACGCGGACAGGGGCCAGAGCGCCCTGTACGAATCCGGGTTCACCACCAGGGTCGATGATTTGCTCAGCTATCATATGCCCGATGTCGCCGGCGGACTGCTCAATACCGTTATAAAGCCCCTCGCCGATGCCGGGATCAACATCAAGTATTTCT
>JAYEHL010000123.1:0-2537 GCA_034659515.1 Chloroflexota bacterium
GATAGAAGGGGAAGGCGATGGAGATCCGTTGGCAGCAGCGATTTTCCAACTATGTCAATGCGCTTTCTCAGCTGGAACAAGCTGTTGAAGCTTACGGCGACACGACATTGGATATCATCAAGGAAGGCGTTATCCAGCGCTTCGAGTTCGCTCACGAGCTGGCCTGGAAGGTCATGAAGGACTACCTGGAGCATGAAGGTATCCAGAACGTGACCGGATCACGTAGCGCGGCCCGCCATGCCTTCAACATCGGCCTGCTGGAAGACGGGCAGGTATGGATGGATATGATAGAAACCCGTAATCATACGGTGCATGCGTACCGCCACAGCATTCTGGAGACAGAGTTCAAGAACATCGTCGAGCGTTATTACCCGGCTCTGAAACAGTTTCGCGAGACAATGGAGCGGTATCGCTGATGTTTGGCTTGCCAGAAAGTGCCATAGAGGCCATTCGTCGGGCCTTGGCTGAATGTCCCGGTATAGAAAAGGTCGTCATCTATGGATCGAGAGCCAAAGGCACGTTCCGCCCCGGCTCCGATATCGATCTGGCACTGTACGGCGATATCTCCGATGATGACTTGTCCGCGCTCATGAATCGCCTGGACGAGCTCAACACTCCCTACCTGTTCGATATCGTGCGCTATCGCGATATCGATAACGAAGCGCTACGCGACCATATAATACGGGTAGGGCAGAGGTTCGATGAGAGCCACTCGCCGCGTAGCCCTGGCTGAGCACTCCGCCTGCCTGACCGGCGATCTCTTCGAATATATGGCGTCAAATTGGCTATGAGCAACGTCGCAACTCGACCTGACAGAACGCCTTGCCGGGATGGATGAACACCATGCGCCTGACAGATACCCAACGACAGACCATCCAGAATATCGTCACTGACGAGCTTGGCCCTGGCGTCTCCGTAAAGCTATTCGGCTCACGGCTGGACGATGCCGCTCGTGGTGGCGACATCGACTTGTTCATCGAGCTCGACGAGCCAGTGAAGCATCCCGCACAGCTTGCTGCTCGGCTAAGCGTACGCATCATGCGCGCCATGTACGGGCGCAAGGTAGATGTGCTTCTGAGTGCGCCGAACCTAAGCGAGCAGGCGATACACAGGCTGGCGCGAGAGCAGGGAGTTTTTGTATGAACGACAATCTTTCGGAGCGCCTGCGCTTCCTGAAACGCGTGGTCGAGCGTGAGATTCACCATCTTCGCTACTCATCGGGTAGCGTATTTGTCTCGCCGTTTACCGAGAAGCGTGCCGCCATGCTGGGCGAAGACGAAGCATTGGCAGAAAAACTGGAAGCCTATACCAGCCGCTTTTGCCGGCTTCAGGATACGACCGGGGACAAGCTGCTTCCGCTCTGGCTACGTGCCTTGGGTGAAAGAACGGGCGCCGTGGCCGATAACCTGGACCGCGCCGAGAAACTTGGCGTACTCGATTCTGCCGACAAGTGGCTCGAGATTCGTCAGACACGCAATCAAATGATCCATGAATATATCGAGTCCCCTCAGATTCTGGCCGACGCGATCAATACGGCTCATGGCTATGAGGAAACGCTTGTGGCGTTTGCCCTCGCCATGCTCACTGATGCCGAGCGGAGGAACCTGCTGTAATAGGCTGCGAAAATCCAGGCTTCGCGTCAGCCACGAATCAAGAGCAAAACATTTGCCGTTTCTGAAGCGACCCACAATCCGCTCCCATCTCCGCCCGCGTATTGCCGATCGAGCGGGCAGGCTCACTTCTCATCAGCTAGTCTAGGCGTCGCGAGGGACGTCCCGATCTCGTTTGTGCCCTTTCATGATGCCGGCGAGCGTGTCATGTTCTCGCCCCCGGCCAGCCTGGGAACCGGGCACTGGCCGATCCTACATTCCCGTTTTTCGTCCCATAGCGAGCGATTGCATGGCTACCCAAAAAGAAGCCACCGATCTGCAACGTGCCCTCGAAGCGTGCCGTGGGGCATTCTTCTCGGTAGGGTTTTTCAGCCTGTTCATCAACCTGTTGATGCTGGTTCCGCCCCTGTACATGTTGCAGGTCTACGACCGCGTGATCACTTCCCGCAGCGAAGACACCCTGTTCCTGTTGACCCTGATCGTCGTCTTCCTGTTCATGGTCATGGGCGGGCTGGAGCTGGTGCGCTCGCGGCTTCTGGTTCGGGTCGGCAACCGGCTGGACAAGATGGTCAGCCAGCGCCTCTACAGCGCGATGTTCCGGCGCAGCGTGCTGACCCAGGGCAAGCAGACGGCCCAGCCGCTGAGCGACCTGACCAACCTGCGCCAGTTTCTTACCGGCAACGGCCTGTTCGCCTTCTTCGATGCGCCCTGGGCGCCGATCTACCTGGGCGTGCTCTATCTCTTCCACCCGTGGCTGGGTCTCTTCGCCACCGTGGCGGGTAGCGTGCTGCTGGTGCTGGCGGTCGCCAACGAGAAGGCTACCCGGGGGCTGCTGGCCGACGCCAACGGCGACCAGATCAAGGCGCAGGATCTCGCCAACGCTAACCTGCGCAACGCCGAAGTGCTTCACGCCATGGGCATGCTGCC
>JAYEHL010000124.1:0-2527 GCA_034659515.1 Chloroflexota bacterium
AATTGGTCCCGTAGTCCCACGTCTCATCGGTGGCGGTGCTGTCGAGCCTGGCGTTGACCTCGCTCATGTCGCTGAGCGAGGCGGTATTCATAGACTCGTCGAAGTTAAATATTAAAGTATCTCCTCCATCAATGACACCATTAGCCGGACCACCGCCGTCCAACCAGCTGATGCTCAACAGGGTCGGTGCGCCTGTCTCGGCGACAGCCACCCCCATGACCAGCGCCGGCACAAGCGCCAACGCGAGGAGCAACGTCACAGCAATGCGCCAGGTTAGGCTAAATTTTCCCCTCATAACAACTCTCCTTTCGCTCTAAAAGCTCTAAGGCAGGCGGCTCCAACCTAACCCACACAACTCAATTAAGATATCGAAGCTAACCGCCTGCTCCTACACGTAAATTGGGAGATAGTATCACACTCCCAAACGTATGTCAATACCCTTCGGGCGCTTCAGCCCAGATACGGACACGTTTACAGATATGGCAAATATAACCCAACAAATAGTCAACTGTCAATATGTTTCGGCTAACCTGAGCCACATTGTGTTAACTTATATACGTAGAGACGCATTGAACTCCCCCTGGCCCCCTCTTTGATAAAGAGAGGGAAATACCCCACACCCGTCACTGCGAGACCTTCCCCGCAAGGGCGAAACAATCTCAACGTCTATGAATACCATTATCACTCACGCAAGGGCGCAATTGAAATAACCTCATCGCCTTCATCGGGCCTCATGATCGCCGCCCCTCTCCTGATCCTGCCCTGAACCGGGATACTGTCACCCTTCATCCTTATAACAATGCCCTGTGCTGTCAGTATCATCACTTCGTCGGTGTCCAGTACCACCCTTGCCGCCACAATCCTTCCCACTTTAAGGCTCAGGGTCTTTATCCCGCTCCCGCCGCGCGACTGGGTGCGGTAATTCGCCAGACGGCTGCACTTCCCGTGGCCATCCTTCGTGAGCACCAGCATGGAGGCATCGGGGATAACTATATCCATCTGCACAGCTCTGTCGTCGGGCGCCAGGTGCACCGCCTTCACTCCGCCGCTGGTGCGCGAGGCGATGCGCAGCTGATCGACAGGGAACCTTATCGCCTGGGCGCACTCGGTCACCATGATGACGTCATCATCCTGCTTTGCTATGCGCGCCGATATCAGCTCATTTCCCTTCGGCAGCTTCATTGCAATTATTCCGTTGGAACGGACCGATGCGAACCACTCAAGAGCCGTGCGTTTGATTATCCCCCGGCTCGTGGCCATCAGCAGGAAAAGCCCGAGGGCGAATTCGGGAATCGGAAGCACCTCCGTGACATACTCGTCCTCCGATATCGATATAAGCTTGACCAGGGGTATGCCCTTGGCAACGCGCGATGTCTCCTGGGGTACCTTATAACATCTTAACGAATAAACACGCCCCGTGTTGGTGAAGAACAGCAGGGTATCCAGCGTGTCGGCCACCTGCAGCTTGCGAATGCTTTCCTCATCACGCATCGAGATGCCGGTGACCCCCCTGCCGCCGCGCTGCTGCACGCGGTAGGTCTCGATAGGCATGCGCTTGATATATCCGCGTGTCGTCAGAGCGATCACAACCTTCTGGTGGTGGATCAGATCCTCCTCGCGGAACTCCTCCGGCTCATCCGCCACTATCTCGGTACGGCGGGCGTCGGCGTACTTCTCCTTAACACTAACGATGTCTTCCTTTATCAGGTAGAGCACCTTGCGCGGGTTGGCGAGGAGGTCTTCGAGGTAAGCGATGGTCTTAAGTATCTCGGTATACTCATCGTTTATCTTCTTGCGCTCCAGTGCGGCCAGACGCCTGAGCTGCATATCAAGGATGGCCTGGGACTGTATCTCGGTAAGACCGAACCTTTCCATGAGGTTCTTCCGCGCTGCCTCCGCGCTTTCCGAGTTACGTATGGTGTTGATCACCTCATCGAGGTTATCCAGTGCGATCTTAAGCCCCTCGAGGATGTGAGCCCTCTCCTTGGCCTTGTTCAACTCGTACTTAGTGCGGCGAATGATTACATCCTGGCGGAAATTAATATATTGCTGGAGGGCGGTCTTTAAGCTGATAACCTTCGGCTGGCCATCGACGAGTGCAAGCATGTTGACATGGAAGGCGGTCTGCATCTGCGTATGCTTGAACAGGTTGTTCAGCACCTGCTCCGGCTGCATCCCTTTACGCAACTCGATGACCACTCGTATACCTTGCCTGTCCGACTCGTCGCGCAGTTCGGTTATCCCCTCGATCTTCTTCGCCTTGACCAGATCGGCTATCCGCTCCACCAGCGCAGCCTTATTCACTTGATACGGCAACTCGGTAACCACTATATGCTGTCGGCCCTTGGCCATCTCCTCGACATTGTATCTGGAACGAACTATGACCCTTCCTTTACCGGTAGCATAAGCGCTCTTTATACCTTCATTGCCGTAGATTATGCCGGATGTGGGGAAGTCCGGCCCATGGACGATATCGGATAGTTCGTCAACCAAGGCGTCCGGATTATCGATCAGGTAGCAGAGCGCA
>JAYEHL010000125.1:0-12975 GCA_034659515.1 Chloroflexota bacterium
CGATGCTGGTCGTGGCGGCAAAGCCGGAGCGGGCGCGGTGGCTGCAGGACCAGCTCAGATGCTGGGGCGCGGAGGCGGCGCTGTTCCCGGAGCCGGACTCGCTGCCGTATGAGCAGATGTCCTCCGATCCTTATACCGTCAGCCAGCGGGTGCGCGCTCAAGCCTCTCAGCGTCCGGCTGGCCCAGCGTATCATCGCGCTGCCCGGCCCAGTCGGCGAGCTGCGGGTCTCCGCTGTTGAGCATCATATCGGCTACGTTTTCTGCCAACTCGCCGCGGCAGTGGAACAAACCCACAATGTTGGCGCCGGATGCGGCCGCGCGGCAGGTATCCAGCCATGGCTCTACTAACGGCTCGTCCTCCGACGATGCGTGGGTTATGAACAGGGCTATATTCTTGCCGGCGGCGTTGCTCTCAAAGAAGGCCTTGGCCTCGTTGGCCGGGCCGTAGGCGTGTATCGGAAAACCGATGAAGCTGAGGTCGTAGCCGCCGAGTCCGTCGATCTCGCCGATCGCCTTTAGCTCTTTATCGCCCTCGATCTCGCTATAGATCGCCTCGGCTATCTTCTTCGTATTGCCGCTGACCGACTGATATGCAACTAAGATTTTCATGGCGCAACCTCCGAGTGCCGAAATTATACGTCGATCAGGCTTGCGGCGCAACATCAGCAACCGAATTTAAATCGACAATGGATTGTTGAATTGGAAATCGCATTGTAGTCCTGTATAATTTGGCAACAGCTCGGCGGAGGGTAGATATGTCGATACAGCAAACTTTCAGCTCCAGATATGGTCCGTGGGCGCTGGTGACCGGCGCGGCGCGCGGGCTGGGCGCGGAGTTCTCGCGGCAGATCGTGGACAGAGGCATAAACGTGGCCATGGTCGATTTACTCGCGGACGAACTGGCACGAACGGCGGAGGGAATACGCGCCGAGAGCGGACGCGAGGTCGTTACCGTGGAGGCCGACCTGTCGCAGCCTGATTTTATCGACACGATCCGCGAACATATCGCAGGGATGGAGATCGGCTTGGTGGTGTCGAACGCAGCGTACGGGCCGGTGAGCTTGTTCTGCGAGTACGGGCTGGATGAGAAGCTGCGCTCGATCGACGTAAACGTCAGGGCGCCGCTGACGCTGGCGCACGAGTTCGCGCCGCGCATGGCGGAGAGGGGGCGTGGGGGGATCATTCTGCTGTCGTCGGCGTCGGCGCTGCAGGGTACGCCGTACGTGGCCAACTACGCTGCGACAAAGGCCTACAATCTCATCTTGGCAGAGAGCCTGTGGGTGGAGCTGCGCGGGCGCGGCGTCGATGTGCTGGGGTTTATGCCGGGGACGACGCGTACTCCGGGCTACATGGAATCGAACCCGCGCATCGAGCGGGCCAAGCTGATCAAGGTCAATGAGCCGGGGCCTACCGTCGCCGAGGCGCTCGACGCGCTGGGCAGGGGCTCGAGGCATATACCTGGCAGGAGGAACCGCTGGACCATGCTGGCCAGCGGAAGACTTATCCCGCGCAGGGCGGCGCTGGCGCTCACCGCCAAGACCATGCGCGACCTGTACGGTTAGCGATGACCTTCGCGCGAATGATCGGCGCAGGCTTGAGCATCGCGGACGGGCAATCGTTTGCCGGCGACGGAGGGCAAACCCGCTCCTTAGTGCGTATCATTGCCGGTGACGCTCAGCCCTCTTGCTCGATGGCGCTTATATCGATGCGGTGTTTAATGATCTCGATGTTGCAGCTATGGTACTCCGCACACCACTTCTGGCACCTCTCGGCCTGCTCTTTTTCGCTGTAGGCGCACTTGCACACCTCGCATGCATAATACGTGCTGTTGTCGCGCGAAAGTTCTTTCACCATAGTCCACCTCCCGCAATTATTTAAGACCATCGGAGAATGCCGAAATTATACGTCGATCAGGCTTGCGGCGCAACATCGACCGGATCGATGTTCTATACCTCATCTTGAAATCGTGTCGCGTTCTAGTATAATTGGGTGGGGGTTGGGCGGAGGGGTTCGGATAAATCGACTTAGCGATACAAAGACATCTCATAATAGAAAGGGCTGCGAAGATGGATTTAGTGGAAGCGATAAGAGACAGGCGCAGTATTCGGAAGTATAAGACAGATCCCGTGAGCGAGAAGGACTTGAATACCCTTCTCGAGGCGGCGCGCTGGGCTCCATCGTGGGCTAATACGCAATGCGTGCGATGGGTTGTGGTGAAGGACCCCGGGTTAAGGGCGCAGCTGGCGGAGACGCTCCCCGGCGCCAATCCGGCATATAACGCGATGAAGGTCGTCCCCGTGGTGCTCGTCGCCTGCGCCGTTACCGGTAAAGCAGGGTTCAAAAAGGGCGAGCCGACCACCGACAAGGGCGACTGGTTCTTGTTCGATGTGGCGCTGGCGGCGCAGAACCTTACGCTGGCGGCGCACGCAATCGGATTGGGCACGGTACACGTCGGCCTGATGGATGCCGGAAAGGCTGAGGAGATACTGGGCGTTCCCGAAGGCGTCCGCGTCGTCGAGTTTATCCCGCTGGGTTATCCCGATGAGTCTCCTAATGGGCCCGGGCGCAATGAACTCAGCGAGATCGTTTTTCATGAGAAGTATGGGCAGAGCTGATCGCCCGGTTTCATACCAGCTTAAGTTTATGAATGGGAAAGATCGCCCGTTTTACCTCCGACACCCGCTGCTTGGCAAAATGTAAAGCGCCGGCCCTCATCTCGTCGGTGATGGTCGGCTGAGCGGTATCGCGCAGCCTCTTAATGCCGTAGCGCTCCCGGTAGGCGTCCGGTATCTCGTTGGGCCAGTCGCGATCGAGCATCGCGCCGTAGGCCAGCGTCCACAGCCTGACCACTGCTTCCATATCGTACCCGCCGCCCCCGATGGCCATCCATTTCGGAGATAAATTGCGGAATTCCTTTATGACCTCGGTGTATCCTGCGGTGGTGAGAGAGATGTCGGTGAGCGGATCGAGATAATGGCTATCGCAGCCGAGCTGGGTCACCAGCACGTCGGGATCGAATTTTTTCACCAGCGGCGGCACGATCTCCCTGAAGGCCCAGAGGTACGTCTCGTCGTCCGTATTGGGGAAGAAGGGGATGTTGACCGAATAGCCCTTGCCCTCTCCGTTGCCGATCTCGGTGGTGTCGCCGGTGCCTGGGAAGAGGTATCTCCCCGATTCGTGCAGGGATATCGTCAGAACACGGTCGCTATCGTAGAACGCGCGTTGCACGCCATCGCCGTGGTGCGCGTCGATGTCCACGTAGGCTATACGCAGGCCGCGCTCCAACAGTGACATTATGGCGATGACGGCGTCGTTGAAGATGCAGAATCCCGATGCGCGGTTGGGTCCGGCGTGGTGCAGCCCGCCGGAGATGTTGAACGCTACATCGATATCGCCGCCGGTTACCAGATCGGCTGCGGTGAGCGATGCGCCGACCACCAGCGCTGCGGCCTCGTACATCCCTTCATATGGCGGGTTGTCGCCGTACTCGCTGATGTTGTGACTGGGGGCATCGAGGCGTTCCTTGCCCCGGCTCAGGTCGCGTACCAGGTCGATATATTCGGGGGTGTGGAATGTGACGATATCGCTCTCATCGGCAATCCTCGGGGTTATCAATCGTGAGCCGTCGAAGGCTCCGTAGTCGTCCAGCAGTTCGTAGGTCAGCTGCAGGCGATGGGGGCGAAACACGTGGTCGTCGCGCAGTATATGCTGCGATTGGGCCGGATCGTAGACCATTGCTACATGTTTCATCTCTCCACCCCTGTCAGATTCTCCAGCACCTCACGCATGTGCTGCCAGTGCGTTCCGCGCCAGTATATGCGTTCGCATCTGGAACACTGGAAGTACTGGCTCTGCGTTTTGAATACATATGGAGGCACCAGGTTTCCGACCTCGTCTTTGCGCCTGGGGACGAGCGGCTCGTTGCATTCCAGGCACAGGGTGAACTCGCGATCGCGGTCGAGCTTCATTTCCGCTATCACCCGCCGCATCTGATCCACCGGGTTGTCCTCCGGGGTAAGCATCGCCCTGAGCTCGCCGCTGGTGACAGCTCTTCGCAGCATGATCCGGGTATCCCTGGTGAGAAGCACCCGACCGTCCCTCAAGCCTTTTGCCACAAGCTCCCCGTCGTCCAGATTCCTGTCGAAAATCGTATCGTATCCCAGCATCCGCAGCCAGCGCGCCAGCTTGCCGACGTTGGCATCGACGATGAATTTTGGTCGCGCATCGTCATAGGACAATCTTCATCCCCTCGAATCCGGGGGTTATATCGGATCCCAACTCGGCGGCCGCCCGCGCTATCTCGTCTATGGCTATAGCGCGGGCGATCAGCAGGCAGGTCAGCCTGGAGCTCTCGGATTCGCAGTTGTGGGCACCGAGTATCTCAAGCTTCATTCAACACTCCCGTAAAGATCGTGCGTCGCAACAGTCCGCTAGTTGGATACGACGAAGGGATTGAACTTCGTGTCGTAGTCGTAGGTATCGATCCCCTCTTTCTTTTTGAGGTAGTTGACGATGGCGTAGGTGAACGGGGTCGCAATCGCCTCGTATCCCGTCTTCACCAGCCAGTGATACACTATGAGCATTGGCGCGAACGATGCCGTGCCGGCGAAGGCGATAACGATGAACACCACGGAATCGAGCCCCTGCCCCACGATGGTGGAGCCTATCGTCCGCATCCACAGCCAGCGTCCCCTGGTCTTGATCTTCATCTTGGCCAGTACGAAGGAGTTGGCGAACTCGCCGACGAGGTACGCGGCGAAGGAGGCGGCGACTATCCTCGGCACGAAGCCCAGTATCGTCTGGTACGATTGCTGGTTTTCCCAGAACGGTGCTGCGGGGAGCAACCCGCCGAGCCAGATGAAGAGCACCACAACAAGGTTGCAGAAGAAGCCGAGCCAGATTACCTTTCTCGCCATGCGGTAGCCGTACACCTCGGTGAGGATGTCGCCGAAGATGTAGCTTATGGGGAAGACGATGATGGCGGCGGGAAGGAAAATCCCGCCGATCTTAATGATCTTCACAGCGATTATATTCGCCGTGATCAGACAGGCGATGAAGATGGCAGCAATTATTAAAAACCTTTGTGAGTATCTTGTTTCCATGGGAGTTACCAGTCTAGCGGTTCATGTCTGTTAGAACCATTTCTTGAATCTAAAAAAGACGAACAATATCCCTGAGAACATCAGCATCGCCAGTATCACCGCGATGAGCGCGATCGGCCCGCCTACGGTCGTCATCGGGTAGACGTTCATTCCCAGGATTCCCGAAACGAGGAGGACTGGAAGCATGATGGTGGCGAGAATGGTGAGCATCTTCATTATCTGATTCGTACGATGGGAGTAAAGGGAGTCGCTGCTGGCGTTAAGCCCCTCGACCACCTCTTTGTACTCGTCAAGCGTCTCCGTGATCTTGCTGATGTGGTCTCCGATGTCGCCGAAATAAACATCGAGGTCTTCCTTAAGGAAGGGATAGTCCTTTATCTCGAGCGATTTAAGGATGGAGCGCTGGGGGCGCATGATACGGCGGTTCGCCATGATATCGCGGCGCAACAGCAATATCTCTCGCACCGAATCCCGGGCGGGATCGCTGAACAGCCTGTCCTCTGCCTCCTCCACGTTGGCCATTATCTTGTTGGTGATCGGGAAGCAATAGTCCACCAGCCGGTCAAGGATGCGGTACAGGAGGTACCCGGTGCTGCGAGACATGTTTTCGTCGCGGGCGCGCTCGTTTTGCTGGCAATCGTTGAACAGGTTCGCCAGTGGTCTCAGCTCGCCGGTGTGCACTGTTACCAGCAGGTCGGCAGCGATGAAGATGGACACCTGGCTGGGTGTGGTTACATGTGACTCTTTTTTAAACACCGGGAAGTGGACCACGATGAATATATAGTTCTCGTGCTCGTCGATCTTGGGGCGCTCGATCCTGGACAAGCAGTCCTCGATCTCCAGCGGATGAAAAAGGTAAGTCTTAGCAAGATATTCCATATCCTGTTTGGAGGGATTCTCCACGTTGATCCAGGTTATCTTGCCCCAATTTAATGTCTCTATATGTATGTCTGATGTGTTTTGAATCTCTGCAGCCATGGTGTTTGCCCTACTGGCCAATTTTACCACAATCCTTATCAATAGCAAGCACTCATTCGGGCTGCTCGGATTTATATGTGTTTTGCGGAGCGTTTTTATGGACGGAGTACCGTATGTATTGAAGTTGTATATTGCATCCTAAAGTAGTGTAAGGATTAAGATATTGGTCAGTGAGAATCGTTTGTATGAGTTGAAATGGGTGGCGCATTTGCCGAGTGCCGGATGTATAATGAAAACAGACTTTTTGTTAGGAGATTTGATTTATCGGGATCTCCGTTAGTTTGCGATATCATTTGTGTCGAGGGGGAAATATGGCGATCGATTTCAAAGTTTTGCCCGAGTATCAGACCTGGTATATGCTGCATGAGGTCGATGCCGGGATAATGAGGTCTGTGGAGAACGAACTCCGGCCCTTTGGCATCTCTCCTATAGCAGCGGGTGTACTATATATTGTGAAATATTCCAGTGAACCCGTGACTCTTTCCGAATTATCAAGGTGGCTTTTCCGGGAGCGTCATACTATTTCCGAATTAATAGGGCGTATGGCCAAGCAGGGCCTGGTTAAAAAGATGAGAAGTCGTCATGGGAAAGGTATGGTTTCTCTAGAATTGACCAAGAAGGGCAGTGAGGTACTGGACCAATACTGGAAGGAGATGAAGGTCGTTCGCAATATAGTCTCCTGTTTGTCGAAAGAAGAGACCGATAATTTGATGGCGTGCCTTGATAAGCTAAAAGGCAAAATTGTGGAATAACTAGCGCATAGCTCGCAGAAGCCGTTACCGCGGGATACGCCCCGGCCCGATTTACTCGGGCCGATTTTCTAGCATGGGGATTATGTTAGGCTTGTCGAATAATAGCGCATCATGTATAATTAGGCGCACTTTTTCATAATACCAACCGCTCGATCCTTAGATATGTTGAAGGTCTTCAGTCCGATGATACTGGTTTTTAAGTGTTCGGACTCGGAGACGCCCCTTAATCGAATCGCAAATCATCCGATGCCCGAATCGGGGCGCGGCATGATATACGTAGTTTTACGGATGCGCCGAAATACGTCAACATACTAACTTGACGGGTTATCGCGGAAGCCTTATTATAAACAGATCGTATACGATATCGTATACGACTTCGGTGGTTTTTATGGAGGCCTGTTTATGTACTTAAGGTTTACCCGGGAAGAAGAAACCTTCAGGCAGGAAGTTCGCGATTTTCTAAAACGAGAGCTGCCCCTCGGCTGGGATGGGATGACCAAGCATGAGTTCTGCAGCGATGAGGGGTGGGCATTCTACAGGGATTTCACACGTAAGGTAGCCGGTAAGGGATGGCTGCAGATGCACTGGCCGGTGGAATACGGCGGGCAGGGGGCCAGCCCGATGAAGATGACCGTTTTCGTGGAGGAGATGGCGTATCATCAAGCGCCCATGATACCGGAAGCAGGCTGGATAGGCCCGACCATCATCATGTACGGGGACGAGGAGCACAAGAAGAAGTATCTGCCGGGGACGGCCGCTGGAGAGATAGAGTGGTGCATAGCATATAGCGAACCGGGGGCCGGCTCCGACCTCTTCAGTTTGAAGACGAAGGCGGAGGAAGATGGCGATTCCTTCGTGATAAACGGCCAGAAGATATACACGTCGTTCGCGCATAAGGCCGATTACTGTTTTCTGGCGGCAAGGACTGATTCTGATAAGCCGAAGCACTTCGGCATCAGCATCTTTATCGTGGATATGAAGACGCCGGGGATCACTGTGCGCCCGTTGCTGGATATGGGCGGAAGCCATGCCTTCAACGAAGTATTTTTCGACAACGTGAGAGTGCCCATGGATTGCCTCATCGGCAAGAAGAACGACGGCTTGTCGATAATTATTACAGAATTGGATTTGGAAAGGGCCTCCGGCGCCGGTGCCGATATGGCGGGAAGAAGCCAGCGCTTTCTGGAGAAGCTGATTGCCTATGCCGGGGAGACTAATCATCGCGGGGAGCCGCTATCGAATGACCCGATGATAAGACAGGCGTTGGTGGAACGCGAGGTGGAAATCGAAGTTACGCGCCTGCTGGCCTATCGCGTCGTGTGGCTGCTGACGAAGGGCATCGTGGCGCAGGCTGAGGCGTCCGTTTCTAAAGTATACGGCAATGAGATGCAGCACCGCCTGGCGAAGACCGGCCTTGAGCTGCTGGGAATGTACGGCACCCTGCAGGATGATCCCAAACGTTCACGGTTGATTAAAGAGGTCTGGGATATGTGCCTGTTCTCATTCTCGTGGCTCTTCGCCGGCGGCACCAACGAGATACAGAAGAACATCATCGCCATGAGGGGCCTGGGTTTGCCCAAGGTTCAAGTGTGAGGTAGACAATGGACTTCGATTTCACCGAAGAGCAAGAGATGTTACGAAAGTCTGCCCGCTGCTTTCTCAAACGCGAGTGCCCTGCGTCGTTGGTGCGACAGATGGCTGCGGACAGCATCGGTTATCCGCCGGAGCTGTGGCGCAAGATGGCGGAGCTGGGTTGGGTAGGACTGGCCGTTCCCGAGCGATACGGCGGAATGGGTATGGGTTTCATTGATCTCGTTATACTGCTCGAGGAGATGGGGCGAGCGTGCCTGCCCGGGCCGTTCTTCTCCACCGCAGTGATCGGAGCATTCGCTATCCTCGATGCCGGAAACGAAGATCAGAAGAACGAGCTTTTGCCGAAATTATCGAACGGCGATATCATCCTCTCACTTGCCCTTCTGGAGCCCGGCGTTCACTATGACCCCGTCGTCATTGAACTCACTGCCGAACTCGATGATGACTGTTATGTCCTGAACGGAACCAAGCTTTTCGTTGAGAACGCCCACGTGGCCGACTACATTATAACCGCTGCCCACACCTCGGATGCCTCCTCGTCATCGGAGGGGATCAGCCTGTTCCTCGTCGATGCCAAGAGTTCGGGCATGACCATCGAAGTGCAGGACACCATCGTCGATGATAAGCAATGCGAGGTCAAATACGATCGTGTGAAGGTTCCCAGGGGCAACCTGCTCGGCGAGCTGAATGCAGGCTGGCCCGTAATCGAAAAGGTACTGGAGGTGGGTGTCGCCGCGTTCTGCGCCCGGATGCTGGGCTGGGCCCAGGCCGCATTCGAGATGAGCGTCGACTATGCCAAGGAAAGAGTGCAGTTCGATCAGCCCATAGGCAGCTTCCAGGCGATACAGCACTACTGCGCCGATATGATGATCGATACCGACGCCTGCCGCTTCATGACCTACAAGGCGGCGTGGGAGGTAGCCGAGGGGCTGCCCGCCGCCAAGGAAGTAGCCATGGCCAAGTTCTACCTCAACGAGGCCTGCTATCGTATTACGCTGACCGGGCACAGAATCCATGCCGCCGTGGGTATCTGCATGGACCATGATATGCCGCTTTACTTCAAACGCGCGTGGAGCGCCGTGCCGACGTTCGGGGATAGCTCCTGCCAGCGCGAGATAATAGCCGTGCAAATGGGACTTTAGTCTCTGTAAATAAAAACGGATAAAGGAGGTTTGCGATGGCTGAAACGGGAAGAGCGGCGGTTTATCACGGTTTGGGTAAACCATTTGAGTTTCGGGAGTATCCCGTAACCGATCCCGAGCCTGGTGCGATCCTGGTCAAGGTAACGATGGCCAACATCTGCGGCTCGGATATGCACCAATGGCGGGGGGATATCGACCTTGGCGCTCTGGGATCTCCATTGCCTGCGATCATCGGGCATGAGATGGTGGGCAAGATAGTTAAGCTGGGAGATGGCATCTCCACCGATTCCTCGGGACAGCCGCTGGCTGCAGGCGACCGCGTAGTGTATCGCTATTTCAACCCGTGCGGCCGTTGCCCGGCATGCATGAGGGGTGAGGATGCTGCGTGCCTAGCTAACCTAATGTATTTGAGCTCCGTCGAGGCCCCACCCCATTTCCTCGGCGCGTATGCGGATTACTATTACCTTCGTCCCAACCAAACCGTTTTTAAGGTGCCGGACGATCTCACCGATGAGATGGTATCGCCCGCCAATTGCGCCCTTTCCGAAGTGATCTACGGGCTGGAAAAGGTTCGATTCAGCTTCGGGGAGACGATTGTCATCCAGGGCGCCGGCGGCCTTGGCATAAACGCCACTGCCGTAGCTAAGGACATGGGCGCTCACATGGTTATCGTCATTGATGGTATCAAGCAGCGCCTGGAACTGGCGAAGGCGTTCGGCGCTGATGAATTGGTCGACATGAACGAGTTCAAGACCCCGGAGGAGCGCGCGGCGCGGGTTATGGAACTTACGGGGTACCGTGGGGTGGACGTCGTGGCTGAGCTGGTGGGATTCCCCGCGGCTATTCCTGAAGGGTTGGCGATGCTCGGAAATGGCGGGCGCTGCCTGGAGATCGGAAATATAAGTCCGGGCAAGACCGTAGAGATCGACCCCGGCATGCTTGTCATGATGTCAAAGAGCATCAACCCCGTCGTCTTCTATGGGCGGGATACGTTGAAGAAGGCTCTTGACTTCCTCAGCCGCACCAAAGGTGAGTATCCTTTCGACAAGATACTTTCAAAAACGTATTCGCTGGAGCAGATCGACAAGGCCTTCGAGGAGCAGGACAAGGGGCTGGTTACCAGGTCGGCGATAGTTATGTAGACGTTATCGGGACTGTCGAATATATCGATCTTAAATCAAACGTAGTCGACGGGCGGTTTTCTATCGCGCCGTGTTGGAGGTTTGAATGAACGAGCAAAACACTTTATTGAGCGGTTGCCGGGTGCTGGACCTGACCGATGAGAAAGGGCTCTTCTGCGGCAAGGTACTTGGTGACTTCGGGGCCGATGTGATCAAGATAGAAAGTCCCGGGGGCGATGCCGCCCGCAATATCGGGCCGTTCTATAAGGACATGCCCGACCCTGAGAAAAGCCTGTTCTGGTTCGCCGCTAACACCAGCAAGAGGGGTATCACCCTCGATATCGAATCGCCCGACGGTAAAGAGATATTCGAGCGTCTGGTGAGTAGCGCGGATATAGTCGTCGAGTCCTTCGCTCCGGGTTACATTGACTATGTCGGGCTCGGGTACGACGACCTGGTAAATATCAAGGCCGACATTGTAATGACATCAATTACTCCCTTCGGCCAGACCGGCCCTTATGCCCACTATCAGGCCACCGACCTCATCGGCGCGGCCATGGGCGGTATGGCTCGCATCCTGGGCGACCTGGGACGTCCGCCCGTGCGCATGGGCGCCGATCCGCAATCCTATTTCCACGCGGGACTGCAGGGCGCTCTCGGCTCGGTGATGGCCTACTATCACAAGGAGCTGACCGGCCAGGGGCAGTATGTCGACGTCTCCATGCAGGATGCCGTGGAGTTGACGCTGATGAATGCCGTGGAGATATTCGAGATACTCGGCGCCAACCTGATGGGGCTGGGACAGTATTTCGTGTCGGTCAGGCCGGGCCAGGCCCCGCTCTTCACCCGCACCATCGTCCCATGTAAGGACGGCTATGTCACCCTTATGTTCGGCGGGGGCGCCTTCGCCGGCGTGGCGGGATCGTCCAAGGCACTGGTGGAGTGGGCCAACTCGGAAGGCTATGCCTTGGAGTTGAAGGACTTCGACTTCGCCACCATGTGGGACGGGTCAACGATTACCCAGGAGGAGAGCAACAGCCGCAACGCTTCCATCGATGCCTTCGTGTTGACCAAGACCAAGGCCGAACTGTATGCGAAAGCGATCGAGAAGGGGATTCTCCTGTCTCCCTGCGCCACCATAGAGGATGTGCTCGTCAATGCCCAGCTGGAGGCCAGGGGCTTCTGGGAGATGGTGGACCACCCTGAGCTGGGCGAGAGCATCAAATACCCCGGCGCGCCGGTCAAGATGAAGGAAACGCCGTGGAATATCCACCGGCGCGCCCCTCTAATCGGTGAGCACAACGAGGAGATTTACGAGAGTGAACTCGGCATCTCCAGGGAGAAAATGGCCATACTAAAGGCGAACGGCGTCATCTGAGGCCTAGAATCGAATTGAAGGAGTCTAAAATGGCAAAGCAGATATTTGAAGGGTTGAAAGTAGCCGATTTCAGCTGGGTGGCCGCCGGCCCTCAGATCGGCCGTGAGCTTGCCGAGCATGGAGCCACTGTGGTAAAGATTGAATGTCACCGCCGTCTGGACCCGCTGAGGACGTTCGCCCCATTCAAAGACAATAAACCCGGCATCGACAGGAGCTCTTTCTACGCTGAATATAACACCAACAAGTTGTGTATAAGCCTGGATGTGACCAAGCCCAGGGGTAAAGAAGTAGCTCTGGAGCTAGTGAAGTGGGCCGACGTCGTTGCCGAGAGCATGTCACCCGGAGCGATGAAAACCATGGGATTGGACTATGAAAGCTGCCGCGAGGTAAATCCCGGTGCGATTTACGTCAGCACCTCCCAGCAGGGAAGCGGCGGGCCCCATAGCCTGTTCAAAGGCGTCGGTCACCACATCAACGCGGTGGCCGGCTACTGCTCAACAACCGGCTGGCCGGACAGCGATCCTACGATGATATTCAGCGCGTATACCGATTTCATCTCCCCTTGGTACGCGGTAATCGCCGTCGCGGGAGCACTGCTGCGACGCCGTCGTACGGGCGAGGGTATGTATATCGAGCAGTCGCAGATGGAGAGCGGGATAACCTTCCTGGCGCCGCACCTGCTTAACTGCGTGGTGAACGGAGTAAATCTGGAGCGCCGCGGCAATCGCGACTCCTACATGAGCCCGCACGGGATCTATCAATGCCGTGGCGGCGACCGCTGGGTGGCCATCGCCGTGCAGAACAACGAACAGTGGCTGTCTTTCTGCGATGTGATAGGCAAGCCGGATTGGATCGACGACCCCAGGTTCGCCACCATCCTGGCACGCAAAGAGAACGAGGACGAGCTGG
>JAYEHL010000126.1:0-2518 GCA_034659515.1 Chloroflexota bacterium
CGCTGGCGTCGCAACCGTACGCACACTGGCTGCAGTCGCCTCCGTCGTAGTTGCAGGCGGCGACGTTGCAAGCGCTGTCGCAGTAGCCGTCACCGACATACGACCACGGGCATCCTGTCGCGCAGTAACCGGTGGTGCAGTCGCCTCCGTCATAGCTACAAGCTGCATTGTTGCAAGCGCTGTCGCAGACCCCGTCCCCTACCGAGGTGTAAGGACATCCGGCCGCACACTGATATACCTGGCTCTGGCCGCACCCTACTCCGACAACAGCGGCTACTACCAGCACGAATGTTACAATCAGTATTATGTTTTTCGATTTCATGTTGCACGCCCCCTTTTGATCAGCCACAGCTGACTCATTTATTGCGCACTTGGCAAAGTATAGAACACTTAATGATTGAGAGATGATACATGCAATCGTCTATTCTGTCAAGTATAAGATGCATTGCAATGTAAGAGTTGATCGCAATCGATCGCTGCATCGATAATGATATTATTTGCGTTGACACTTTAGTAGTGGTTCGGCGTATTCGGGCGATTTGAATCTTCGGCAAATCGACAGTTGACATTCGGTGGCTGACAGGGTAAAGTATCCGAATCTATCGGACAAAGTTAGCGGGAGAAACGTAAAGGAGTAGATGGCATGGATGGTAAAACGAAGCGGGCATTAGGCGTTCCGGAAGCCCTAGTGTTGATTGGCGCGCTGGCTATGCTTGTCAGCGTTTTTCTGTATTGGTGGAGTACCGATACGCTGGGGCCTCAACTGATAGTATCCACCGAAATGATTCAGTTCTTCATTCTGGCGGCCCTGATCTTTGCAGCGTTTGCGGCCAAATCCCGGGGTTTGCTTCCGGGTTTTGCGTTCATAGGGCTCGGGTTCGCCGGGCTGGCGGTCATCGGGAATTACGCCTATTATTTCTTCGACGCGCAAAATGCGGTGAGCGCTCTGCGCGAGGGGTTCTACCTGGCGGGCATCGGATCGCTGCTGGTGTTCCTCGGCGGCATCATGAAGACCGCATAGAGATGTCGGTGTCGAATATTCCTCACCTGCAAGGAAGTTCCTTGCAGGCCTCGATGGAATTTTCCCTGTCGGAATTTTTTCGGCTGAGCCGGTACGTCCGGCCCGGCCGATTTTCGCGATGTTTCCCGCATCGATTTTCGTGTATACTTTACTTATATGGATCGATGCTTATTTGAGGTATACACATGACCGCTAAGCCCGTGCGCATCACCGACCTCACATTCTTCCGCCTCGAAAAGCTGGTGGCGGGACTCGGCGCGCCCGCCTACCGGGCCAGGCAGGTTCAACACTGGGTTTACAGCGGACTGGCCCAATCTTTCGATGAGATGGCGAACCTTCCGAAGGAGCTTCGGCGTAAATTGGATCGAGTTGCGAGGCCGCATACCATCGTTCCCTCTTACGAGGCGGTCTCCAGCGACGGCACGGTGAAGATGCTGTTTACGCTCGATGACGGGAAGACGGTCGAAGCGGCGCTGATGCGGCAATCGGCCTCCGGCGGCCGGCACCGCTACACGGTGTGTGCCTCCACGCAGGTGGGCTGCCCCATCGGCTGCGCTTTTTGCGCCACGGGCCGGCAGGGCTACGAGCGTAACCTGATGCCGGGCGAGATAATCGACCAGGTGCTTTACTTCGCGCGGCGGCTCAGGGATGAAGATGGATCGACTGTCGACAATGCGGTCTTCATGGGCATGGGCGAGCCGCTGCTGAACTTCGATGCGCTGTGGCAGGCGGTCGAAACGCTCAACTCGGCGGACGGCTTCAACCTCGGCGCGCGCCACATAACCATTTCGACAGTAGGTATCGTGCCGGGGATACGGCGCTTGATGAAGCAGCGACTTCAGGTGGGACTTGCCGTCTCGCTGCACGCGGCCGATGATGCCCTGCGCGACAGGCTGGTGCCTATCAATCGCAAATATCCGCTGGAGAAGCTGATGCCTGCCTGCCGCGACTACGTCGAGGCTACGGGCCGGCGCGTCAGCTTCGAGTACGCGTTGTTCGAGGGAGTCAACGATTCCATCGAGCAGGCTCGTGATCTGTGCCGATTGCTAAAGGGGCTGAATTGCCACGTAAACCTCATCGCCTGCAACCCGACGGGCGGCGGCGAGTTCAGTCCGCCGGAGCGCGAAGCCGTGCTGGCGTTTCAGGGGGAGCTGAAGCAGCGTCACATCCCGTGCACGTTGCGCGTGAGGCGGGGGATCGATATCGATGCGGGGTGCGGGCAGCTGCGGAGTCGGGTGAGGGGATGAGGTCGAGTTCCACTATTCGTAGTGCGTCCACATGCGGATGATCTTTACCGTCTTGATGTCGTCGAGCACCTGGTAGACAAGCCGGTGTTGGATGTTGATTCTGCGGGAGCATACACCCGAGAGGTCTCCTACGAGCTTTTCGTAAGGCGGTGGGTTTCGGTAGGGGTCTTCTTTGAGGATTTCCAGTAGTTGAATTACTTGTGGCTTGAGTCCGGCTCTAGCGATTCTCTTTGCGTCTTTCTTGGCTTGT